>JAEURZ010000016.1:0-51466 GCA_016788905.1 Elusimicrobiota bacterium | reverse complement strand
TCGTCGAATCCCGGGCCCAACTGAAAAATTCAGGTCTAGCCTTAACCGCGATCCGATCCCGCCGAATTGATTTATGGTAGAATGCCCCTGTTCAAATCTCTATGACACTATGACAGATCAATATCTTTACAATACCGCGCACCACCCGAAGGGCGCTCAGCGTCTGCCGACTTTTGTCTTACGCGAGGGCTGGGTGTATACCACTCCGCATCATTCGGACGGGGAAGATCCTCGCGCGTGGTATGTGGTTCGCGACAACCGGCTCTATCCGACCGAGCATCACCCCCAACGGGCGGCCTTAACGACCCCTTGGTACGAAATTCGCGCGGGGGCTGTCTATGCGGCGGAGGGGCATCCCCATGGCCGCCAGGATGTGGCCTGGTTCAATTTGCAGGAAGAGGTCGGGAGGCCAATACCATGACAAAACACAACCCAGATGAAAACAAGGACCCGCAGCGCCCTGCCAAGCACCTCCCCAAACTAACCAAGCGCAAACTCGAAAATTTTCTGGCCTCCATTTGTGAGGCGGGTGGTATGACCGGAAAACTTTTTAAGCGTCCGGGTGAAGAAAAAATGCCACAACCACGAAACCGTGGGTTAGCGTGCCAAGGCCCCTGCGCAAAGGCGGAATGGCGTGGTCATTTGGATATCCCGGGGGGCATTCTTTGTGTTTCCGCGGCCTGGTCCCGCAACACCCACGCGGAGCGTCATCGGGACATTACCATTGCCATGACCTATCCGGATGAGCGTGGGAAATCCCAGTATTCCGAGATGACCTACTGTGACTCTGAAATACGCTGGTTAATGGAGACGCTCTGGCACGCTCCGATTTGGGATTGACCCCAGCCAATCCGTTGCCCCCTTTTCACCGAACCCCGGGGGACTCTTTTCCGAATTTTGATGTCCACAGCATTGATTCTTCCGGGAAATTCCGCTGGTTGATCCTATGGAAAAGATCCTGAATAAATCTAACCTGAATTTCCCTTTTTTTTAGAAGGGAAAACGCACACGTAAGTCCTTTCTCATGTCTTTTTCTTCCGATTCCCTTCCCCTCCAAGTGGCTACCCTTGAAGACGCCTATGCCGCGTGCGCCCGGTTGGCTCGTTCTCACTATGAAAATTTTCCAGTGGCATCTTGGTGGTTGCCGGGGCACCTTCGGCGTGCGGTGGCTGTGGTGTATGCGTTCGCCCGCTGTGCCGATGATTTCGCTGATGAACCGGGGCTAGAGGAGCCGGCCCGCCTCGCCCGTTTGGCCGATTGGCGAACCCGGTTGGGTTCGGGGGCCACGGGACACGAACACCATCCGGTCTTCTGGGCGTTGGCCGACGTGTTTCGTCAACATCCCTTATCCCCTGAACCCTTTGAAAAACTCATTACGGCATTTGAAATGGATGTAAAAAAGAATCGGCACGGGACTTTCAACGATTTGATCTTCTATTGTCGTCATTCCGCCAATCCCGTGGGAGAGATCCTTCTTCGACTTTTTGGTGGCTGGACAGAAATTCGAGGGCATGGATCCGACGCGATTTGCACGGCCCTCCAGTTGGCCAACTTCTGGCAAGACGTTACGGTGGACACAAAGAAAAATCGTCTATACATTCCCCAGGAAGATCTTGCCCGTTTTGGTGTGTCCGAAGAGAAGGTGTTCCAGGGCCCTGTCTCGGACCCTTTGAAAAAGCTGATGGTTTTTCAGATAAACCGAACGTGGAACCTTTTTGAAGAAGGGCGTTCCCTCCTGTCCGACGCCCCTGTGGGGCTAAAGAAGGAGCTTCGGTTGGTTTGGCTGGGGGGAACCGAAATTCTTCGGAAAATCGAAGCCCAGGGATATGATGTCTGGTCCAGGCGGCCTGTGGTGAGTAAAATGGATTGGCTGCGGCTTTTCGGGAAAATGTGTTTGGGTGTCCCGGGGCCCGTTGGGGGGAGGGGATGAATTTCAGCATGACCAGTTTTAAAGCCAGCAGTTTCGCTCCGGCGTTCTGGTGTTTGGGGCGGCAACAACGGTTGGCGTTGGGAGCGGTTTATGCCTTTGCCCGGTTGGTGGATGATGCCGTCGATGAGATCGGGGTGGCTGGGGGAGACCCTATCCGCGCACGGCGTATTTTGGATGCCTGGCGCCAAGCGTTGGCGGGTGGGCCCCTTTCTCCCGAGATTCCCACGGATCTGTGGCGTGTTTTAGAACGGGCGTTGGTCCAATTTTCCATTGATCGGAAGAACCTGATCGATCTGGTCAACGGTGTCGAACGGGATCTCACCCAGACGCGATACGAAACGTGGGATGACTTGAAAGAATATTGTTATGGGGTCGCTGGCACGGTGGGATTGGCCTGCTTGCCCCTCTTTGGCCTCGACCCGGTTCGCCATCGGGAATTTGCTGTTTCGCTCGGGGAGGCGGTTCAGTTGGTCAATATTTTAAGAGATGTGAAAGCCGATGCCGTGAGGGACCGGATTTATATTCCGCAGGAAGACTTTCGTCGGTTTCATTTGGGAAATGAGGAAATTTTGGGATTTGTTTACAACGACGATTTCAAGGAACTCATGAAGTTTGAAGCGGACCGCGCCCGTAAACTTTTTTCCGCCGCTCAGGCGGCCCTCCCGGCGGATCAAATCAGCGCCGCCCGCCCGGCCTTGATCATGGGCCGTCTGTATCAGCGCCTTCTCGGTAAGATCGAACAACGAAACTTCGAAATTTATACCACTCGGCCCCGACTCACCCTTTTCGAAAAAGTCGCCTGTTTGTGGTAGGTTTACTCTTATTAATTGCGAATAACATTGATGGCTTTTAGACCAAAAGAGGGAGCCGCCGCGCGCAGGTGTGCGTCGTCGGTGTAAAGAACCTTGAACCCTTGGTTTAACGCGCAGAGGATGTGCAAGGCGTCCGCGGTTCGTAGAAAAAGATGTCGAGGTAAATTTTCGAAGGCCTTGCCGCACTCCTCCAACAACTGCGACGTCAAAGGATAGAAGGTCCAGTATCCTTCGCGAATGTCACGGCGGAAGCGTTGGAAGATGACGCCCGCCTGTTTATCCGTGATGTCCTTTTCCCTTGTGTGCCGGTGGACGGCCGCGGAGAATTCGACCCGGGCCAACTCACAGGAGGCCACCGCTTCCCCCGCTTCGGCCAAGTCTCGAACCTCCTTTGATCCTGTTTCTTGGAGGTAGCATTTAACGATGTAGGCGCTATCAAAGTAAATCAATGATTTCGATCTTCAGTGATCCATTGGGTCGAATCACCCCGAGATTTTACAGGCGGGAGCCGGGCCCAATGTCCTTTCAAAAAAGGGCGGCCGGCCATGTCGGTGGGATTGACGGCGCGGAGAACAGCGATGACGGTCCCGTGGTCCGTTACAAAAACAGGATCTTTTTGGGCGGCGCGCACAATTTTTCCGGTTCTGGCGTGCAATTGGCGAATCGACATTGTTCTCATGGGGATAGTTTATGTCACATGTGACACATTTGTCGAGGACATCCTTAGTGCGGCGATCTATCCCCCCAGGGTGCGCAGGAACGCCTCGATCCGGGCGAGCTGGGTTTTGCTCTCCACCAAGCGGGTTTCCACCTCGGCCACTTTGTCCGCGGGGGCGCGGGAGCGAAAATCGGGATTGTTCAACCGTTCCTCGTCCCGTTGAATGCCACCTTCACAATCCGCTTTTCCTTTCTCCAATCGTTGTCGTTCCTTTGCAAAATCAATCAACCCTTCGAGAGGGATAAACATCCCGAAATCGGCGGCCACGGCCGATGCGGCTTGGGCCGGCGGCGGGCATTCACCTGTTTCCACCACCCGCCATTCCGCGACTTTTGCCAGGTGGGTGATGTGGGAGACCAACTGGTTGAGGTGTCCTTTGGTCTCTGCGGAGGCACCCGTCAGGTTGACGATGACCGTAATGCCTTTCCCCGGAGGGACGTTCATTTCGGATCGAATGGTTCGGATGGCTGTCACCGTTTCCTGGACCAAGGCGAGTCCCCGCAAATCTTCGGGTGAAGCAATGGGGCCCTCCCACAAGCATTCATAGGGGCCTTCCATCAAACTGCCGGTCGGTTTCGCGCCTAAATTGGTCCAAAGGGCCTGCCACAGTTCTTCGGTGATAAACGGCATCACCGGGTGCAGGGCCCGTAAGACCCCATCCAAAATTTCCGTCAATGTCTGTTGGGCGGCGCGAGCGGAGGATTCCTCCACTCCCGGTTGCAGTCGGGGTTTCGCCAACTCGATGTACCAATCGCAAAAATCACCCCAGAAAAAATCGTAAAGGGCTCGGGCGGCTTGGGAGGGATCGAGGGCCTGCAAATGTCCGTCGACCCGGGTCATGGTGTCGGTAAACCGATGGGCCATCCAGCGGTCGGCCGGGGTCCTCTGGGCCAGGGGGATGTCCGACGGTTTGTAATCCTTGAGGTTCATGAGGACGAACCGACAGGCGTTCCAAAGTTTATTGGAAAAGTTCCGCGCCCCAATAAAGGTGTCGTCCGCCATCTGCATGTCTCGGCCGGGGGAAGCCTGGGCCACCAGGGCATACCGCAAGGCGTCCGTGCCGTATTTTTTCATGATGTCCAAGGGGTCGATGACGTTGTTAAGAGACTTGGACATTTTTCGCCCCTGCTTGTCCCTAACTATTCCATGGATAAACACGTCGCGATAGGGGACCTCATTTCGAAGAGCGAGCCCCATCATGACCATGCGGGCCACCCACAAATAGAGAATCTCGTGGCCCGTCGCAAGCACGGAGGTGGGGTAGTGAACCTTAAGCGCCGGGGTCTCCTCCGGCCAACCCAAGGTGGTCAAGGGCCACAGTCCGGACGAAAACCACGTGTCCAGGACATCGGGATCCCGCACCAAATCCTTCGACCCGCATTCGGGACAGGCGACGGGCGGTTCCGCTTGAACGATGGGCCGTTTGGCCGATTCGCGCAGAAGAGATTTTGCGCTTTCATTTTTGAAAGTGGGATCTTCTCGAATTCGGCGGACTTTTTCGTCTGAATAATCACCGCAGCTCAGGCAATACCAAACCGGGATCTGATGGCCCCACCAGATCTGACGGGAAATGCACCAGTCGCGGTTGTTGTGAAGCCACGCCAAATAGGGTTTCGTCCAAGATTCAGGGTGGATTTTTACGCGGCCGTCTTCTGTTGCTTGGGCGGCGGCCTCGGCCATGGCGGAGGTCTTTAAAAACCATTGGCTGGATTCCAGGGGTTCAATCGTCGTGTTGCATCGGTAGCAGGTGGACACCGCGTGCCGATGAGATTCCACTTTAACGAGAAGATTTTTCTCTTCCAGTTCGGCCACAACCTTTTCACGGCACTCTTTAACGGAGAGGCCCGCAAAGCGCCCCGCCCGGGCGGTCATTTTTCCATCGAAACCGATCACCATTTCGTGGGGCAGGTTGTGACGTTCCCCGATCTCGAAATCGGTGGCGTCGTGGGAAGGGGTCACTTTCACGGCACCCGTTCCAAAAGTGGAGTCCACCGCCGCATCCGCCACCAGGGGGATCTCCCGATCCATCAGCGGAAGCTGCAGCTTTTTGCCCGCCAGTCCTTGGTAGCGCTCGTCCTCTGGGTTAACAGCAACCCCGGTGTCTCCCAGCATGGTTTCGGGCCGTGTGGTGGCCACGACCACGCCACCGGTCCTGTCGTTCAGAAAGGGATAGCGAATGTGCCAGAGGGACCCGGTCCGGTCTTCGTGTTCCACTTCAATGTCGGAAAGGGCGGTACAGCATCGTGGGCACCAATTGACCAGTCGAACGCCCTGGTAAATAAGTTTTCGGCTGAAAAATTCAACAAAGGCGGCGGCCACCGCCCGGGAACTGGCTTCGTCCATGGTGAAGCGCGTCCGACTCCAGTCCAGGGAACAGCCCAGTTTTCGCAGTTGGTGGAGAATGGTATCGCCGGATTCTTTTCGCCAGGCCCACATCCGCTCCAAAAACGCTTCCCGGCCTAACGCGTGCCGGTTTTTTCCTTCTTTTTTTAAAATCTTTTCCACCACGTTCTGGGTGGCAATTCCGCCGTGGTCAGTGCCGGGGATCCACAACGCGTTGTCGCCTTTCATCCGCCGCCAGCGCACCAACACGTCTTGAAGGGTGTTGTTCAACGCGTGGCCCATATGCAGGGATCCGGTGACGTTGGGGGGGGGGATCACTACGGTAAACGGGGGACGATCGGAGGCTGGGCGCGACCCAAAAAGGCCACGCTCCTCCCACAGGGGGTACCACTTGGCCTCGGTCTCTTCCGGGCTGTAGACGGATGGAAGTTCCATACGGGGCCACCACCCTACCACATTTCCAGGTCCTTTTTCAAATTGACGGGATTCCTTCCATCAACTACAATATCTATAGATATGGCTAAAATACTGGTGGTCGAAGACGATGATGCCAACCGCGAGTTTTTGCGTTTCGTTTTTGAGAACGCCGGCCACCGCGTTCGGGTTGTGGGGGATGGCCAGGCCGCCCTCGATGCCGTGGCCGCCGAACTGCCGGACCTGATGATCCTTGATGTGATGCTCCCGGAAGTGCACGGTTATGAGGTTTGCAATCGACTGAAACGCGATCCCAAAACAGCAGGATTAAAAATATTAATTCTTTCCGCCAAAACGTTTAACGCGGACCGACTCCAAGCGATGAATGTCGGCGCCGATGATTTTCTTTCAAAGCCTGTTGACCCCAGCGTGTTGTTGGAACGTGTGATGGCGCTTCTGTCCCCTCCTCCAAGGTCAGAACCGCCAAAGCCTTGACGACCCACGCGCGGTTTTCCTAATATCCCTTCATCCGTAAAACAGTGGCGCGTGGCGGGCCCCTACTGCGGGACCAACGTATCCTTGAACTTTCATTTTTCAACATTCACTTAGGAGGCATGACATGGCGGTTAAAGTTGCAATCAACGGTTTCGGACGGATTGGGCGGTTGGTGTTTCGCGCTCTGGTGGAACAAGGACTTTTGGGTAAAACGTTGGACGTGGTGGCGGTGGGGGATATCGTCCCGGCCGACAACCTGGCTTACCTCCTCAAATACGATTCTGTCCAAGGGCGATTTAATGGGACCGTGAGTTCCAAAAAATCTTCGGCCGATAAAGTCGAGGACGATGTCCTGGTCGTGAACGGCAGCGAAATTAAAGTGGTCAGCGCAAAAGACCCTTCCGGGCTGCCCTGGAAAGAACTGGGTGTGGAGATTGTGATTGAGTCCACGGGTCTCTTCACCGATGGGGAGAAAGCCAAAGGCCATCTCGCCGCCGGCGCGAAGAAAGTCATCATCAGCGCTCCCGCCAAGAACGAAGACGTCACCATCGTGATGGGCGTCAACGAAGGCAAATACGACCACGCGAAACACAACATCATTTCCAACGCGTCCTGCACGACGAACTGCTTGGCCCCGGTTGTTCACGTTCTCTTGAAAGAAGGGTTCGGTATCGAGGAAGGATTGATGACCACCATCCATTCCTACACGGCCACGCAGAAGACGGTGGACGGTCCTTCCAAGAAAGACTGGAAAGGCGGTCGTACCGCGGCACAAAACATTATTCCTTCCACCACGGGCGCGGCCAAGGCCGTGGGCTTGGTGATCCCCGAAGTGAAAGGCAAATTGACGGGGATGGCGTTCCGGGTTCCCACTCCCACCGTTTCTGTCGTGGATCTGACGGTCCGGACCCTAAAGGAAACCAGCTACAAAGAAATCGCCGCCGCCATGCGTAAGGCGAGCGAGACTTATCTCAAAGGTATTCTGGAGGTGACGTCGGACGAAGTGGTCAGTTCCGACTTCATTCACTCGAAATCCTCCTCCATCTTTGATGAAGGGTCGGGGATCGAACTCAACAAAAAGTTCTTTAAGCTCGTGAGCTGGTATGATAACGAGTGGGGCTATTCCAACCGTGTGGTTGACCTGGTCAACTACATCTTGAGCAAAAAAGCCTAACTTCACCTTCACGGGTTGTGTTTTCTGACGGGCCCCTTCCTCGGGTCAACGGGGAAGGGGCCCGTTCTTCTTTAGCCTTGACGAAACGCCAGTCATGAACAATAATTAGCCACAGGCCCTGAGCGTTTTGCCTTGATATTTACGGCTGTTTTTTGGGGGAAGCCAACACCACGATGATGAAAATTAAGTTTTGGGGAACGCGAGGGTCCATTTCCTCCCCCGGTCCGGAGACCACGAAATACGGTGGCAACACGGCCTGTGTGGAAGTCTCTAACGATAAAACACTCGCTATCTTTGACGCGGGGACCGGGATCCGAATGTTGGGTGAGGACCTTTTACGCCGAGGCACGGGTCCTGTGGAAGGCCACCTCTTCATCAGTCATTTCCATTTCGATCACATTGTGGGATTTCCTTTTTTTCGGCCCCTCTACAAAAAAGAAAATAAGTTTACGGTTTACGGGTGCGAGGGCACCGGCCGCAAGTTGGAAAATATTTTCGTGGGTCAAATGAGCCCTGAGTATTTCCCGGTCACCCTATCGGAAATGCCCGCGGAACTTCGTTTTGTCCAGCTCACCACACGCCCCATGGAACTGAACGGTTGGACCATCACCCCCGCCTACATCAATCATCCCGGGCTGGCGTTGGGGTATAAGATCGAGAACGGGAAAAGCAAGATCGTCTACATGACGGATAATGAACCGTTTCGTTATCTGTTGCGTCAACAGGCGAAAAAGCAGGAAGTTTTTGATGACTTGAAACGCGGACAAGTGGAACTGGAACGGGAAGATCTTTTGTTGGCGGATTTTATTGAGGGCGCCGATGTCTTAATCCATGATGGCCAATACACACAAGAAGAGTATCCTTCCCGCCTTGGGTGGGGCCATAGTTTTTACGAGTTTGCCCTAGAAATGGCATTGCAGGGAAAGGTCAAAAAGCTCGTGTATTTTCATCACGATCCGGACCGAACCGATGCCGCGCTGGACCAGATTTTAGAAAAGGTACAAGCCTACGCGAAAACCCGCGAACCTTCTTTAGAAGTGTGTGCCGCGGCCGAAGGGCTTGAGATTCCGCTTCCGTAACTCGTCGACCTCCACTTCCCTCTATGAAAAAACCCCTGATCGTTATTGCCACTCATAACCGAGATAAGTTGCGGGAAATTCGTCGGATTTTGAACCAAGGTTTTTTGACTGTTCGCGGACTGGATGATTTTCCTCCTCCTTACACGGTTCGCGAAACCGGGAAAACATTAGAGGACAACGCGCTTTTAAAAGCCCGTAAAGCCGTTCAACGGACGGGGCAAATGGCTCTTTCTGATGATTCGGGTCTGGAGGTCGCGGCGTTGGGTGGCCGTCCGGGAGTCTATTCCGCTCGGTTTGCCGGGTCGGGTTGTTCTTACGCGGACAACAACCGAAAAATTTTGAGGCTCTTAAAGGGAAAGAAAAGGTCCCAACGACGTGCCCTGTTTCGGTGTGTGGTGGCGTTGGTGACCCCGGAGGGAAAGGAACGTTTGTTTCAAGGGCGATGCCCGGGGTGGATCGTGGAAGAGGTTCATGGCCAAGAAGGGTTTGGTTACGATCCGATCTTTGAACCGAAAGGGGAAGGGTGTACTTTCGCGGAATTGTCTTTGGCACGCAAAAATGAGATCAGTCATCGGGCCTTGGCGTTTCAGCGGGCGGCCGCGTATCTCAAGAGTTCCTTTCGTCAATCCCCCAAAAGAACTGTACGATGAAGACGATTTTACTGACCGGCGCGGCGGGTTTCATCGGCGCGTGGACGGCTCAGGCCCTGCGGGACCGGGGCGACCGTGTGGTGGGGGTGGACAATTTCAACCCCTACTACGATGTTCGTTTAAAAAGAAACCGCGTAAAATCCCTTGTCCCAGACATTCCCATTCATGAAGTGGATATCGCGGACCGGAAAGCTCTTGGGAAAGCATTAAAGCGGGAGAAAATTGATCAGATTTGCCATCTGGCGGCCCAAGCCGGGGTTCGTTATTCACTCACGAACCCCTTTGCCTATGAAAACGCCAACAATTTGGGAACGTTAAATTTATTGGAATTGGCGCGGGAACGGAACATCCGATCGATCATCTACGCGTCGTCGTCCTCGGTTTACGGGGCCAACAAAAAAATCCCTTTTTCGGTTGACGATCCGGTGAACAGGCCGGTCTCCCTCTACGCCGCCACCAAACGGTCCAATGAGTTGACGGCCCATGCCTACCACCATCTGTATGGAATCCGTTGCACGGGGTTGCGTTTTTTTACGGTGTACGGCCCTTGGGGCCGTCCGGATATGGCTTATTTCTCGTTTACCAAAGCCATTGTCGAAGGGCGAACGATCGATGTTTTCAATCACGGGCGAATGAGGCGGGATTTTACTTACATTTCAGACATTGTTTCCGGTGTGTTGGCGGCTCTGGATAAAAATCATTCCTACGAAATATTTAATTTAGGAAACTGTCACCCAGTGTCTTTGACCCGCTTCATTTCGGCGATTGAATCGGCTTTAGGGAAAAAGGCCAAGAGGCGACTTCTCCCACTTCAACCCGGCGACGTCCCTGCCACCTGGGCGGACATAAAAAGATCCACGCGTCTCTTGGGGTTCCGGCCAACCACCGACATTCAAACGGGTGTGAACCACTTTGTGGATTGGTACCGGACTTACTTCCGGATTTGATTCCCCGCTGGTTCTCGCTTAAGTTTCGCGTTGGGGGGCGCTTGGTGATTTCTTAGGTTGACGCGGGCTCTTTCCAAACTTATTTTAAGTTCTTTATTTTCCTGTTGCATGGCGATGATTTCCAGATGGTATCTGTTCAGTAAGTAAGACCCAAGAAAAATGGATACGAGGGCCAGGGCCCATCCGGCATAGGCCGTGATTTTGAGGATTTGGGTGATGTGTCGTTCTCTTTTTTCTTGCGCTTCGTCCATGGAATCTCCTCTTACACGTTAAAACGAAAATACACCACGTCCCCGTCTTTCATTTCGTACTCTTTACCCTCAACGGAAACGAGTCCTTTCTCTTGGATGGCTTTGTAGTTCCCCAGCCGCACCAGGTCGTCGTATTTATAAAGTTCGGCCCGAATAAACCCCCGCTCAATGTCCGAGTGAATTTTTCCTGCCGCTTTGACCGCCCGTGTTCCTCGGGGGATAACCCACGCCCGGGTTTCCTGGGGGCCGGCGGTAAAGAAGGAAATGAGATCCAAAAGATCTTTCCCCGCGTTCGCCAGGCGACCCAACCCAGGTGTTTTGATCCCGGCGGATTCGTAAAATGAGATCCTTTCTTCTTCCGGAAGTTGAACGATTTCAGCTTCCATTTTGGCACACAAGGTCACCACGCGGGCCTTTTCGGATTTGGCCCGTGTTTCCAAGGCGGCCATCAGTTGAGGGTCAGGGCCTTCCTCATCGGTGTTGGCCACATACAGAACAGGTTTCCCAGTCAAAAAACCGATTTCTGTTTGGAGGTCAACGGGGACGTTTTGGGACCGGGCCGACCGTCCTTCCCGAAACCCTTTCGCCAGGGATTCGATCTGCTCCATTTTTTCCCGAGCCAATTTGTCGCCAGACCGTACGGGCCCCTGGAGTTTCTCCAAAGCTTTTTCCGCCTGCTGGAGATCCGAAAGGAGGAGTTCTGTTTCAATAATGTCCGCCGCTTCGTCCGGATTGATGGATCCCAATACGTTCACCACGTCAGGATCTTTAAAACAACGGACCACATGGGCAATGGCGTCCACGGCACGAATATGGGACAGGAATTTGTTGCCCAGTCCTTCTCCTTGACTGGCCCCTTTCACCAATCCCGCAATGTCCACAAATTTAATCCCCCCGGGTGTGACCTTCTCACTGGCGAACTTGTTTCCTAAGAAGGTTAACCGCTCATCGGGGAGAGGCACAATCCCCACGTTGGGGTCGATGGTCGTAAAGGGGAAATTACTGGCGGCAGCCGCCGCCCCAGTTAAGGCGTTAAAGAGCGTTGATTTTCCAACGTTGGGAAGTCCAACAATACCAATGTCCATGGGGAAAAACTCCTTTCGAATTAAAAACGGTGCGAATGAATTTAAAACTTGATGAAATCAAAGTCGTGGGCCTGTCCGGCCCCGCTAACGTCGAAAAAGCGTGCTGGAAACACCTTATGGGGATCGTAAGTCAAAAAAATGGAACCGGAACACATAAAAAACGGTGGTGATTAAGGCCGCGGTGGACGTACCCACTTCTCTCTTCCCGCAAGGGAAGATTTGGTCCGTTGGCTTTGATTTTCTATCGGCATGAACGAGGAACTCTTGTTGCGAGCCCAGTCCGTATCGGGGTCGGGAACGTCAAGGTGTTCCAGCCCTTCCGGAATTCGGGCCACGATTTTTCGGTATTCGTTGGCCACGGCCGGGTCTGGATGAATCCATGGGTGAAGATAGAAAACTTTCTTTATCTTGGCTTGAAGCATTTCTTTCACACACCCAAAACAGGGTTGGGTGGTGGTGTACACGGTTCCGTCCGATACGGAAATGCCAAACCGGGCCGCGGCTAAAATAGAGTTTTGCTCCGCGTGCACGCAAATACAAAGATCGTACCCTGTCCCCGAAGGGTAGGAGGTTCGATTGGCGCAGCGGTCGCACCCGCCATCCAAGCAATTGGTCATTCCTTCCGGGGTTCCGTTGTAGCCCGTTGAGACGATCCGTTTATCCACCACCACGATCGCGCCCACCCGGCTTCCGCGGCAATTGGCCCGGCGGCGGACGGCCAGGGCGATTCCCATGAAGTAGTTGTCGGGGTTTGGGCGCTCCATTATTTCCCCTCTTCTTTGACGAATTTCAGAGAGGTGGAATTGATGCAATAGCGAAGCCCGGTGGGTTCGGGCCCATCGGGAAAAATATGGCCCAGGTGAGACCCGCACCGCCGACACAGGGCTTCGGTCCGCGTCATGCCAAAATCCTTGTCGGATTTTTCGGCCACCCCATCGGTTTTCATGGGTTTCCAAAAACTTGGCCAGCCGGTCCCTGATTCGAATTTCTCTTCGGATCGAAACAGTTCTTCAGCGCATGCCGCGCATTGGTAGGTGCCTTTTTCATGATTGTCCCAATAGGCGTTCTTAAAGGGCGGCTCCGTCCCTTTTTGGCGCAAAACATTGAATTGGCTGGGCGTAAGAACTTTTTCCCATTCTTGTTCGGATTTTTCCACTTTGTTTTCTCCCTGGGGCTGGGGTTGGGTTGGTTCCGCCGCCCATAGAAAGGCGGGGGCCAACAATCCCAGAACGACTATTCGAAACTGCACAGGTATTCCGTGAGACCCGCCTCCACGACGATATCAAAGGAAGACTTTCCCGCCACGACAAAGTGGTCCCCGGCCGTGAAGGTTTTCCAATCGGGTTCGCCGCCGGTTTTTACACGGCAGTTCCCCGCCACAATATCCATGCGTTCCGGTGCCTCTGTCTTGAAGTGAAAGGAGCCCGGATAGATCACTCCCACGGTTTTTTTCTTGCCATCCATCGTCAACGAGTGGCTGACCACCTTCCCCTCAAAATAGACGTTGGCCTTTAACTGAAGGGTCACGGGGTACAATTGTTCGGGTGAAGGCATACAAAACTCCTATTTTTTCTTGAAGAGGCCCTTCAGTTCCGGGACTTTCAGTGATTTCGTTCCGCTGCCGACCAAATCGTCCAGGGTTTTCTTAAGCAGGTCTTGAACTCCAGCCATCTTTTGGTCACCCAAATCCAGTTTTTCGAGAGCGGACCCGGCGTTTTTGTCGATGAGCTGCGAAAGCTTTTCCGTTTCTTTTTCCACCAGACGGGTGACTTCTTTTTCAAGATCAGCCCGAAGTTTGGCCACTTCTTGGTCGAGGGCCGCTTTGACGGCCGCGCGCAATTGGTTGTCGAGCGTTGAATTGAGGGAGAACCTTGGTTTCTTGATCGTGCCCGATACGTCTACCCCCACCTGGGTTTCGGTAACGCTCCTTAATACTTGATCCACGGCGGTGGTGATGCGATCGTTTTTGTCGCTGGCAAGACGACCAATTTGAAGAGCGGTCGCGTCCAGGTGAATGGTTCCCTCTAAATCGGGTCCGCGGGCTTTTAACTTTGTTTTAATTTCCGCGCGACCAGTCTCGACGGAGACAGGGGCCCCTTTCAGAGAACCCAACCGTAAGTTTTTTAACGGGAGCCCCGTGTAACTGACGTTCAGCGTTTCCATGGGGGTATCGGTGGTTAAGTCCAACGAGGCGTAGAGGTTTAACGCCCGTTCTTTTGATTTTCCCGCCACTTCCATAACGGCGGGTTTGCCCAGAAGCTTTGGGTCCGAAGCAACATCCGTAAGGGATCCTTGGTAAGCCAACGCTCCCGGTGTCTCACCGCTCAAGGCCGCCCGCATCAGGTGGAACGTGGGCCACCGGTAATGGAAAGCGAACGGAACGTCGCGGCCCAAACGCACGGGAGAGGGGGGGGCCTCTTTTCCCTTTTTATTGCCGCTCAAATTCCGAGCTCTCTCGATCCAACCCAGAAATTTTTCAAGTTTAGCGAACCCGGCAGGGCCCAAGAGCCCCTTGGTAAGCCCTTCTGGGGAAAGGCTCTCTTTCACCCGGGCTATCGCCGCGTCAATGTCCTGGCGTCGAAGCCGGTCAATTTCTTTAAGCGTTCCCTTGGCTTCGGTGACTTCCCGTTTGAGATCTGACCCTATTGCTTTTATTTCATTCTGAGCCGAAGCGAGTTCTTTCTTGAGGGTTTGGCCCTCCGCGATCAATTCCTGAACTTTAGCAAGACCTTCCAAGCCCGAAATTTTTTCTGATTTCACTTTCTCCCCAAAGTCCTGGGTCCGTTGGGATAAACCTTTCGGGTCAAGATTTTGGGTTCGGTTCTTCCATTGGTCCGCGAGGGCGGTCAGGCGGTCTCTCTCTTCAATGGCTTTACGGTAGGAGGCGAGATTTTCCGGCGCGATCAGTTTTTTGGGATCGTAGGCCTCTTTCATATTTCCCGCGGCGGTCTCCGCCGCTTCCCGAGCCATTTTTTCAACCGCGGAAGCGGGGGCTTTCTCTTTTTTTGGTAGTGCCCCGGATGTCTTTCGCGGGGTGCCGGTGCGAATTCCTAAAATCTCGGCCCGTTCCACAATAATCTTTTTCCAGAGAAGGGGTTTCGGTTGAAGGTGGAGGAGCAACGTTTTAATTTCAACAGCGTTGGTCATGGGGGCGTCGGGGTCTGTCACGGCCAATCCTTCGATCTGTGCGGTCAGGCGCCAAAAACTGGTGCTGACCTCGGCCACATCCACCCGAGCGCCAACGGCCGCTGTCCCAGCGATTTGAATCGCGCTCTTCATCCCCCGGTCCAAAAAGTAGTGGGTTCCCGCCCATATAAGGAAAAGCGGGGCAATAATCATCGATAAGCGACCCCAACGGATCATGAAAACCTCTCATACAACAGGTAAATCTTTGAAACCTTTACGATTTGAACGAGTTTCCATTTGGATGCCATCGCCATTACCTTTTCCCGGTAGCGGGTCACCCCCCAAACGGCCCCCTTGAAAAGGGGGATGAACAGGATCAGAGACACCATAAGGCTTCCAAGGACTAAGGTGTTGTTGAAACGTGTCCACGGTAAAATGGGGAGGTTATACAGAGTGGTCCAAAGACCTTCCAAGGCCGGGCGAGTGAGCAAGAGTTCTCCTACCCGGTTGAAAAAAGGATCAAACAGGTAGGAAAATAAGGCGAACAAAATGGCCGAGACCAACGACGCGCTCTTGTTCACCGGCAAGAGGAAGATGAGAAAAAGAACAAGAACATTGTGCAAACTTCCCTTGGGGGTAAGCCCGATGATGGCCCCCAGGGCAAACCCGCCCGCCAAAGCGTGGGGGGAGGCCTTTTCATTCAACGCCCTAATAAAGGAAAAAAGAATTTTGGCTATGAGCATGGGATCATTCTATGTAACCCCGGGGACGCCGTCAAATCCAAAATTCATCCGGAATTTGACAACGGGTGGATATCTTATTAAAATAGGCATGTTTCAATCCCTCCGTTATTCGATCTTCAGACGAAGGTCAAAGCGAATTCAAAGGATCGGTGTCGGTTCGTGCCGGTCACCCCGCTTAGGCGAATCTTTTTTTTCCATTTGCCGACGGACGGAATTATTTCAGGAGGACGAGATCACTATGCAAATTAAATCAGCAACAGTCTGGATCGGGGGCGCGGCTGGCGACGGCGTGGCGTCCACTGGGGACATCTTGGCTAAAACCTGTAGCCGGAGCGGCCTCCACTACTTTGCCCAAAGCTCCTACCAGTCGGTTATTCGCGGTGGGCACGTGGTGTATCAATTTCAAACCAGTTCTGAGCCCGTTTATACCCACGGCGACAATTTTGACCTGATGATTGCCTTGAACCAAGAATCCGTTGACTATCATGTAAAGTCAGTTCAAAAGGCCGCAGGTCGCGGTTTTATCTTCAATTCTGACAAGGTCAAGGTAGACCCCGCGGTTCTTCCAGCGGGGACTCTGGCTTACGGTTTGCCTGTCGGCGACCTTACGGCAGAGTTTGGGCGCAATCCCGTCATGCAAAACACCCTCGCTTCCGGCGCCTCTGTTTTCCTTCTCCAGTTGCCCTGGGACGTTTTTGAAAAAGCGGTGCGTGACCAGTTCGGGAAGAAAAAGGCTGAAATTGCTGATTTGAACGTCAAGGTCGCACGTAAAGGGTTTGAATACGCCGAATCCAAGTTCCAGCCCATCAAAGATATCGTCTTGAAAGGTGATGGCCAGGCGCGCATGCTCATGGGCGCGAACCAGGCTATTGCCCTAGGCGCGGTGGCTGGGGGCTGTACGTTCTATTCCGCCTATCCCATGACGCCGGCATCGGCCATCATGCATTGGTTGGCTCCACGCTCGGCTAAATATGGCGTTGTGATGAAACAGTGCGAAGATGAAATTGCGTCCATCAACATGGCCATTGGGGCTGGTTTTTCAGGAACCCGCGCTATGACAGGGACCTCTGGGGGAGGGTTCGCCCTCATGACGGAAGCCATGGGTCTTTCGGGGATTACCGAAATTCCCGTTGTCGCCGTCCTGGTTCAGCGGGGAGGGCCTTCCACGGGCCTTCCAACCAAAACGGAACAGGGTGACCTCTTTCAGGCGTTGGGCGCGGGCCAAGGGGAATACCCGAAGGCTATTTTGACGCCCATCAGCGTCGAAGATGCCTTTCACTCCACGGTTCAATCGCTCAATATTGCTGAAAAATATCAGATGCCCGTGATGCTTCTCTCCGACTTGCTTCTCTCGGAACATTTGGAAACCCTGGAAACCTCCTCCCTTACCAACAAAGTGTCCATTGACCGTGGGGAAGTTCAAGCGGGGCCGTTGGGCGCGGAGTACAAGCGCTACGCGGACACGCCTTCAGGAATTTCCCCTCGGGTTTATCCCGGCGTGGAAGGGGGGCAGCACGTGGCCGCTTCCGATGAACACGATGAGGACGGTTGCTTGGTTTCGGATATTTTCACGAATCCCTCCACCCGAGTGAAGATGGTCAAAAAACGGTTCCGAAAAATGGACGGACTTGCGAAGGAAGTGGCGAGCCAATCCATCGTGAAAGAAGGGCCGGCCCAGGCGGATCTCACTCTGGTCGGGTGGGGATCCACGTACAAGACGTTGAAAAACATTCGCTTGGCCCTGGAAAAAGAAGGGGTTAAAGTGAACCACCTCCAGTTCCGTATTGTGTGGCCTTTCCCCAGTGAAATGGCGCTGAAAGAACTGAAAGCGGCCAAGAACGTCGTTCTCGTTGAAAACAACTATTCCGGCCTCTTCGCCAAATTGCTCCGGCAGGAAACCGGCATCGCCATCCCTCATCACATTCGCAAGTTTGACGGCGAACCATTCTACTTCGCCCCGCTCCTTGAGAAAGTGAAAGGATTGTTAAAACCCGGCGGCCCCGAAGTCCAGTATTTGGTCACGGACGAACTGGATATTCCCATTAAGCGCGTCGCGGTCACCGCGTAAACCGAATTCACGACAGGAGATATTTATGATCGAACTTGCAACCCCTCAAGACGCTTCGAAATTTCGTTCTGAAATCAAACCCACCTGGTGTCCCGGTTGTGGGGATTTCGGTGTTCTCAACTCCCTTCAAACCGCCTGCGCCACGCTCAAGATCAATCCTAAGGATTTGGTGGTCGTGAGCGGCATCGGTTGTTCTTCCAACCTGCCTGGTTTTATTCATTCCTACGGCATGCACACCCTTCACGGGCGTGGCGTGGCCGTGGCCCAGGGGGTCAAGCTCGGCAACACCGACTTGACCGTTGTGGCGACAGGGGGCGATGGTGACGGTTACGGTATCGGCGTGGGCCATTTTGTCCACGCGGTTCGGCGGAACATCAACATGACCTATGTGGTGATGAACAATCAAATCTACGGGCTCACCACCGGCCAAGCGTCGCCGACGACCAGCAAGGCCCACAAAACGAAATCCACTCCCGCGGGAAACCTGGAGAACGCTCTCAATCCCCTGGGCATCGCGCTCATGGCGGGTGCGTCTTTCGTGGCGCGGGGGTTTTCCGGTGACTCTTCCGGTTTGGCCGAAATCATGACCCAAGCGATCGCTCACAAAGGTTTCTCACTCATTGATGTTTTGAGCCCCTGCGTGACCTACAACAAGATGAACACGTATGCCTGGTTTCGTGAACGGGTCTACAAGTTGCAGGAAAAAGGTCATGACGTGACCAACATGGAAGCGGCGCTCAAAGCCAGTTTGGATTGGGACCAGAAAATTGCCACGGGGGTTCTCTATCAAGTGGAACGTCCCACTTACGAAGAGCAGGATCCCGCCATGTCCGAGTTCGGTCCTTTGGTGAAGCATAAACTCGGTCTGTCTGACGACGATTGGAAAGCCGTCGTTCAGGAGTTTATGTAACCCTAAGTTAAGTATTTTTTTTAACGCGGCCGCGGTGTGGGGAATCTTCCCGCCGCGGCCGTCGTTTTTTGAGAGGGGGGACGTTACAGTTTGAAACGGGTTCGCACGTTGGCCAGGGAAAGTTGGATCGCTTCCAGCCGAGAGCGAATTTCGGGGGAAATGTTTTGTTTTTGCAGTTCAGCCAGTTCGGTAAGGGCGTTCCCCAGAAGAGCCCGGTCCGCTTTGATCGACTCCGCTAAGGATCCCGTCATCTGATTCAGATCGTCTTGCAGGTTTTTCAGTCCATCGTCGTTCCGCAGGGAAACCCGTTGGGTGAGATCCCCCTCTGTGACGCTTTTCGCCAGCCGTGAAAATCGGAACACCGGTCCCGCCAATCGGTTAAAAAGGACGTAAAGAAAGAAAACCAGGGATAGGAGGTAAAGGGCGAATCGCAGAAAGAATGTCCATGTGGCGTTTTCGAAAACTTTCGCCAGGTCCGGGCGCGTGGGATTAACGAGAACCGAATCTTGCATAAACCATTTGAAATCCAAAAAAATCAAAAGGGCCAGCGATCCGAAAAAAGCGACGATCAAGACAACATACCTCGTTTGGAAGGAACCCGGAATAACGGTTTGGCGTCGAGCCGCGTGTCTTTGTTGGTCCATGAAACATTTCTACAGTGATTTAAGTTTGTTGTCAAGGATTTGACTTTCTCCGCCTTTACGGTCTCGACGGAATGTGGTAATCTTAACGTCTTATGACAGACCATTTGAATCCGGATCAAGAAAACCCACCGGTTTCCCCAAGGAGAGCTCCCGTGACGAGCGATGCCCCCGCAGTGGAAGAGATGACCATGGAGGAATTGTTAAAAGAATCCGCACCCCAAATTCGGAGTGGGGGTATGGTGACCGCCTATGTGGTCGAGGTGAGCGATGCTGGGGTTTTGGTCGACGTGGGTCTCAAGGTTGAAGCTTTGATTCCCTTGGCCGAGTTCCGTTCGTTACCGAAGCCTCCTGTCCTGGGAGATACGTTTCCTGTTTTAGTGAAGCGGGCGTCTGGACCGGGCGGCCCGGTTGTTTCTTTTAAAGAGGCGCGTGAACGTTCTAATTGGACCCAATTAATTCAGGCCCGTGAAGCGGGGGTTTCTTTGGAAGGCACTGTTTTGCGTTCCGTGAAAGGTGGGCTTATCGTTGATGTGGGGATGGAAGCGTTCCTCCCCGCCTCGCAAGTGGACCGACGCCCGGTGAAAGACTTGTCGTCTTGGTTGGGAAAGAAAATATCCGTGGGAATTATCGAAATGGACACGCACAAAGGAAATGTGGTTGTCTCGCGACGGAAACTATTGGAACGAGAGGCGGCTGAAAAGCGCACGGCCACCTTGAAAACCGTTGAAGTTGGAAAAGTTTTGAAAGGCACAGTTACCAGTCTTACCGCTTTCGGGGCCTTTGTTGACATTGGCGGCGTGGAAGGACTTTTGCGCATCACGGATGTGTCGTGGGGTTGGGTTGGCAAACTGTCGGATGTTCTTAAGCCAGGGGATGTCATCGACGTCACGGTTTTGAAGTTTGATCCCGCCACGGGGAAAATCGGTTTGGGGCGAAAACAGCTGATGCCAAGACCCTGGGATTCCGTTGCTGAAAAATGTCCTGTGGGTTCTATTCAGAAGGGGAAGGTCACCAGCTTGACGGATTTTGGTGCTTTTGTTGAGGTCGCCCCTGGGATTGAAGGCTTGATCCATCAGTCCGAATTTTCTTGGAAAGAGCGGAATGTCAAACCCAAGGAGCGAGTGAAATTGGGGGAAGAAGTCTTTGTGTACATCCTCTCGTTTAGCCAGGCGGATGAAAAGATGGCCTTGAGTCTTAAACGGGCCGGGGAAAACCCTTGGGTGGAAGCCGCGCGCCAGTTTCGTCCTGGGACGCGGGTGACTGGGGTTGTGACCACGCTGTTGCCGGTGGGCGCTTTTTTACGTCTTTCTTCCGGAATTGAAGGGCTGATCCGGGTGCAGGATCTGTCGTGGACGAAGACACACGCCCACCCCAAAGAAGTGTTGACCAGCGGGCAGGAAGTGGAAGCGGTTGTTTTAGAGGTGAACCCCACCGCGGAAAAAATGTCCCTTGGCATCAAGCAGCTTTCGGAAGATCCCTACGCGGCCTTTTCGTCTGGGGCGACGGTGGAAGCGAAAGTCGCTCGGTTGACGGACACCGGGGCATTTCTTCAATTGGCGCCCGACATTGAAGGGTATGTCCATATTAGTGAAATCGGTTCTGAAACGCGCTTGGATCACCCTTCCCAGGTTCTCACGGTGGGCGATTCGGTGACGGCTCAGGTGGTTAAAAATGACCGAAAAAAACGTCGGATTGACCTCTCCATCCGAAAGCACGAATGGAAAGAGGAAAAACGCCTGCTCAAACAGTACAAAGCAACCCAAGATGGGGTTTCTTTAGGGGACGTCATGGGTTGGGGAAAAGACGAGGGGGAAGAGTCTCCCCCTTCAAAGGACACCCCCAGTTAATTTGATTCAGAACGGGTTCCTTTGGGCCTGAAATGAAAACCCGATCCCCTTGGTTTCTTGATCCCGCTTGGCTTCTCTTCCTGGTGGTGGGCGGAGGGGCGATCTTTTTCACTTTACCCCTGTATCCCCCACCGCTTCCCCCGACCCGATTTCCTAAAAATCTCACGGATTTTAGATCCCCAACGGAGCTCCAAAAGGCGAAGTCCACCGCTTTGGCCGCGATTGAAACGAATCCGGAAGATATGGCCGCTCACGTGGAGCTGGCGATGGTTTCTTTTGAGGGGGGAGGGGACCACTATGTGAAAGGTTTGGACTATTTGGAACGGGCGCGGGATCTGGGGGTGTTGGACGAGCGGTTGTTCTATTACGCCGGAGTCATGTATGAAGCCCAGGGGCTTCCCGAATACGCGGTCCCTGAATACGAAAAATATTTGAGACGCCACCCTGAAGATCTTGAAACCCGCCTCCGGTTGGCCAACTTGTTTTATCGGTTGGAAGATTACGATAAGAGCATTGAAGGCTATCGGGTGGTCTTGGTCCACACGCCGAACGATCCCCTGGTGTCGTTCAATCTGGCCATGGCCTATCGAGAAAAAAAGAAATGGGGGGAAGGGTTGGACGTTTTAAAACCCTTTCTCGAATTGGGTTCTCCCCTTCCCACCGGTGCCCAACGGCTTTTGGGCGACCTCTATCTGGGGGCGGGCGAAACGCAGCGGGCCTGGAACGCCTACGAAAAAGAACGGGTGATTTCTGGTGAGAGCGCGGACCTGGCCGCTCTCATGGCTTCCGTTGCCGAAAAACTTGGGCAGAAAGATCAAGCCATCGAACGCTGGAAAAAAGTCCTCACCTTTGACCCGAACAACCGCCAAGCCCGCACGCGTCTCCGCCGATTAAAATAAAGAGATCCCATCCTCCCGCTCTCACGGGGTCGGGAGGGTGAACCAAAACTCAGCGCCCTGGCCAGGGCCATCGGATGTGGCGCCAATTTCTCCCCCGTGGGTGTGAATAATTTCTCGAGCGATGGTGAGACCCAGGCCAAGACCATCTTTTTTCGAAGCGTGGGATTCCGCTTGAAAAAATTCCTCGAACAGATGGGGAAGCGCGTCCGGGGGGACCCCTTCTCCGGTGTCTTTCACTGAAACATGAAAGTGGGATTTTTTCCGTTCCGCTGTTACCGTGACGGCTCCATGGGGGGGCGTGTGTTTGAAGGCGTTGCCTATGAGGTTCGTGAGCGCCTGGTCAATCCTCTTCCCGTCCAAGGGGATGGGGGGGAGAAGGTCTCCCACTATCTTGGTTTCAAAACGGATGTTTTTTGATTTCGCAATGGGAATCATGCGGGTGTCCACGTCCGAGATCATTTGGGCGAGGTCGGTCGGTGATTTTTCCACCCGCAGTTTTCCGGCTTGGATGCTGACGAGATCCATGAGGTCGCTGATTAATCCCGACAAATGATCCGATTGCGAAATAATGATGGTCAAAAACTTGGTCACTTGTTCCGGGGTCAGTCCCTCTTTAAGAAGCAAGAGCTGGGCGTAGCCACGAATGGACGTTAACGGCGATCGAAGGTCGTGAGAGACGATGGAAAGAAAGCGGGTCTTTAGTTCGCTGAGCCGCACAAGTTCTTTGTTGGTGTTTTGCAGTGTTTCCAGCAGGGCTTTGTTTTCCAGTGTGAGGCGGTTCTTATCCAAGGCGTTATCCAAGGATCGCTTCAGCTGATTCGAATCGATGGGTTTAATGAGGTAATCGTAAACGTCCGCCTGAATCGCTTTCACCGCCATATCTAAGCTGGCGTGGGCTGTCATGAGGATGACGTTGATGTCTTCGTTGATTCGCCTGAGCTCTTTGGCGAGGGCCAGGCCTGTCATGTCCCCCAATTCATAGTCGAGGAGAGCCACGTGATAGGCGGTTTCTCGCGCCGCGTGGATGGCGGCGGTCCCGGTGGCAACGCCGTCCACCCGGTAGCCGTCGTCGGCCAAGACATCCACAATGAGGTCCAGGAGGTGGGGCTCATCGTCCACGACCAGGATCTTTCCAAAGTCTTTGGTGTCTTTCATAGGGGCTCTCCATAGAGTAATGGGAAGTAAGCCAAAGATCAAGGGAAATTTTATCGGGGACACCTCCGGCCCCTTGACGGGGGGGGGATTGGGGTTTATAATTCTCTTATTACTTTTTTCGTCGGAAATGAAAATCATTCGTCGCGGTTGACCCGCGCAAGGGGAACGCATGGCTTCCAAAATCTTGATTGCAGAAGATGACGCCAATATTTTAGGTTTGTTGTCGGTGTTTTTAAGTGGGCTGGGCTATGAGGTTTCTCTGGCGCGGGACGGGCAGGAAGCCCTGGATATGGTGGTCCAAATTAAGCCGGATTTGGTCATTGTGGATGTGATGATGCCCCGGATGAACGGGTTTAAGTTGGTCAACACCTTGGCCATGGACCGCCACGACATTCCGATGCCCAAGGTGATCATGCTGACGTCCCTGGCGGATAAGGAAAATGTCCAGCGGGGTCTTTCCGTTGGGGCGGATGTCTATATTCCGAAACCGTTCAACTTGGAAGACGTGGCCGCGCGGGTCAGTGAACTATTGGGTGAAGCGCCCGCCAAGTAGGGCGGCACTTCCCGAGGGGAATTATGGGACTCTATCGACGTTGGAAAATCTTTTGGATGAACAATTGGCTGTGGATCGTCATCATTGCCTCCATTGTGGTTCTCATCATTGCCACCATTTACGGTCTTTCCAAATTGGAAAGTTTTTATCGGACGATGACTTTAGCCAACATCCCCCTCCAGCTCATGTTTGCTTGCGTGAGCGCCCTGATTTTCGTTTTCCTTTATTCGACTGTTCTTATGGGCCGGATGGGGAAACTGGGCAAAAAAAATCGAATCCGTCTGGAAGATGTGAAAATCAATTTCAAAGACGTCATTGGGCTGGAGAACTCAAAAAAAGAAGCGATGGAAGTCGTGCAACTTCTGAAAGATCGGGCGAAGCTGAAGGCGATTGGGGGGAACATCATCAAGGGGTTGTTGATGGTGGGCCCGCCTGGAACAGGAAAAACCCTTTTGGCCAAGGCCATTGCGACCGAGTCCGGTGTTCCTTTTCTTTCGATTTCGGGTTCTGAATTTGTTGAAGTCTTTGTGGGGGTAGGCGCCAGCCGCGTTCGACAACTTTTTAAACAGGCCCGTCAGTTGGCCTACGCCCATGGGGCGTGCATCATTTTTATTGACGAGTTGGACGTGATTGGCCGCGGCCGTCACTTTAATTCTTTCGGGGGCGGGGAAGAGACCAACAGTACCCAAAACCAACTGTTGGTGGAAATGGATGGGTTAGGCGAAAAGGCTCAAAACGTGGTGGTGATCGGCGCCACAAACGCGGAGGAAGGGGTGTTGGACAAGGCGCTCCTGCGTCCGGGACGGTTTGATCGCAAAATTTATATTGACCTGCCCAACCTCAATGAACGGGTCGACCTGTTCCGTTACTACCTCAAGAAAATTCAACACGACGCCTTTATGGACATCGGTCGGCTCGGCCGCCGGTGCGTGGGGAAATCTCCCGCCGATATCATGAACATCACCAAAGAAGCGGGCCTGATCGCGACCCGAAATAAAAGGACAAAAGTCGAGTACAAAGACATTACCGAAGCTCTTGAACGGATCGACCTGGGGATTGCCCATCCCCTCTCCATGTCGGCTAAAGAGCGGGAAATGACCGCCTATCACGAATCCGGCCATCTCCTGGCCCTCTACACCCTTCACCCCACGGACGATGTGTTTAAGGCGTCCATCATTCACCGCGGAGGGGCTTTGGGGGTTGTCTATCATAGCCCTCGGGAGGAACAACACACCGCGAACCGGGATCGGATGCTGGCGGACATCAAGGTCTCTTTGGGGGGCTACATGGGGGAAAAAATTAAGTATGGCGTGACCTCGAATGGGGTTTCTTCTGATTTCGCCCACGCCATGAGCCTCGCTCACAACATGGTGTGGCGGCTGGGGATGGGGCGAAACGGTTTCGTGGGGGATTACACCCGGATTCCGGAATCCCAACTTTCGGAATCGTTTAAAGAGAAGCTGAACACGGAAACCTACGAAATATTGAACGGTTGCGCGAAGGAAGTGGAAGAATTTTTACGGGCGGAATGGGCGGTGGTGGATCGTTTCGCCCAAGAACTGCTCAAACGAAACGAGTTGGAGTTCGATGACATTCATGCCATTTTTGCCGAATTTGGAAAAGCGCGCGACCAGGTTCCCATTGAAACGGTCATGGCGGACTCTCCGCCTCCTCCTTCTAACTCTCCCAGCGCTTAGCGCCTGCGGTCCGGTCACCTTTCCGGCCGACCGTCTGCCCGAGGCCGTCCGTGCGCTGTGCCTCAAAGAGCAAAAGGTTGAGGTGGAAGCCCGTTTGGTGGGGAAAACCCTCGCTCTCTCCTGTGACTTGGAGGGGTTGATCGGATTGGATTTGGATTTTAAAAAAGAGGCGCTGGAAACCCTGGAAGGCGTCATGCTTTCCGGCACGCGCGCTTCCCTGTCCACGGACGCGACGGTTGATTTTCTTTTTATGCGGGTCCGGGATTCTCGCCTGGGCTCGAGCATCACCCTCCTGCGATATATTCCCGATATCAAGGGTTTGATCTATATGCGATACTCCCGGGCTGATTTTGAGGATCGGTTGGTGATCGAGACCGACGGGGAAGAAGATCCCGAGACCGCCGACGCGTTGTGGCACGACATCACGATGCCCGAATTTATGGCGAGGCTCATTTCCTCACGCCTCCATCGCCAGTTGACGGGGAACCCGTTGGTGAGCGTCTTTCTTCGGATTTCCCGTGTCCGCGGACGAGTGGAAGGCGGTGTCCTGGTCCTCCAATTGGAACGGGCCGAAACGGAACCCTTGACCGACATGACCAGCGAAATCCTTGAATCGGTGGTGGCGGAAGTGACCCTTGCCACCGCGAAAAAATACGACCCCACTGGGGCCCTCCTCCACACTGTTCGCGTGGAAGAAAAAACCGGATCTCTTCTCTGGGAAAAATCCCTCACGAACCTTTCCACAGGAAACAAATAAAACCTTCTTGATTTACCCGATGCTCCCCGTCTTTCCGTTATAAAAAGGGCGACATCCCGCCTCTGGATGAGACATCAGAGGGCTAGCCTGAAATTTTCAGTTGGATCGCGGGATTCGACAAAAAAATCAGGCCTTTTTCCTTCAAAAAAAAGTTTGTCCGTAGTCCCCGCCACGACCTGCGCTTTTTTGTTCGTAAAAAAGCCCGCTTTTTTCGTCTCGCACCAGCGGCTCTGCCGTCTCAGGTGCCAGAGGCTCTCTGCGCTTGGCCGGTCCTCGCGGTCAACTTAGGGGTATCCTTCGTGGGTAAGAGTGACCCGAACCGTTGTTGATGGGTCTATTTCAATGTCGAAAGTTCCCGTTGTCCCTGGGATCCAGTTCCTTCGAATCCCGGAACTTGGTCGAAGGGCCGAATCGGCCGTAACAGAGAGAAACTGTGTCAGATCTTGGGCCGATTCGGAGGCGCTCACCGACCCGATATGGACCTGAGTCAGGAGGTTGTGGTCCCGGGTCCTTTTCAACCAAGACGTGAACATCATCAGAATGGGCAAAAGGATGAGAAGGAGGAAACTCACATAAACAAGAAAACTCCCTTGTTCGTTGGAGTTTCTGGGAGACGGAGGGAATCGTTGTCTATCCATTGGAGAAAAGAGAGCTCAAGGTTTTCGTTGTTTCCCCGCGGGTGACTGTAACCCGCACCTGTTTGTGGTCGGTTTTTAATCCTGCCACTGCGGGAACGAGTTTAATAACCCCCGCAACCTCTTGTGGATTCACGAAGATTACGGAAACGTTGCGGGTGTAGAGGCCCACCGAGTCGCTGTATCCGTTCCAATCATCAATGTCATCGAAATCCGCGGGGCCAGTTTCCAAAGCGTCTGGTCCTAAATCAGAAGAGAGCGCAACGGTCCCCGCTGGCCCTTGCTCGTCCCAGCGCGCCAACCGGATGGTCGTTAGCAGGTTTTGGGCATGGACCGACAGCAATGTCCGATTGTAAACTTCATGGGGGGACGTCACCACGGTTTGGAACATTTTCATAACGCCCAGAAAAACTATGGAAATCACGACCAATGCAATAAGGGCCTCAACCAAGGTCAATCCCGAACGTGTGTGACGATGGGGGGGGGGCATCATGGGGCCCCCAAGGACGTTAAGAAAGAGGTGGCGATGAATTTTTCATTTCCATCAGAGGGTCCTGCCTCCAGCTGAACAAGGAGAGGCCTCTGAGTCCCCAGGATCGTATCGGCTTCGCCGTTTTGCCAGGAAACGGATAAACGCCGAATGTTGGGAAGATTCGGTTCCAAGGTACGCCAGACGCCATCCGGATCCAATCGTTGGCGAACCAGCGTTCCGGATCCCCGGTTGACCGTTAAAAAATAACGAAGCCGCCAGCGGTTCCCGTTCGTCGCGTCCCGGCGTTCAAACTCGAGAACAGCGGGGTTCCCTGGGGTTAGGTCAACCCCCAAGGGCGTCAGCGTTAGGTCATCAAACAAGAATGACGCTAACACGGGTGGCGATCCGAAACCAACCGTGTCGACTCCCAACCGAATAACATAATTTCTGCCGGCCACGGCGGTAAAGGTTGATGAAAGTTGGGCCCAGGTTCTGCTGGCCGTTCGGCTCGACACCCGTATCGTGCTGGGCATGGAAACGGCGTCCCCCAAAACTTGGATTCCTCCCTCCCGCTCAAATCCCCCGACCGCCTGAACTTTATAAACCCACCCACTGACTAAATAAACTTGCCCCTCCTCAAGTCCCGTGAAGACCGGGCTGTCCACGTGGTGTTCCGCTCCGAAGGAGGTGATCAGCAACGCCCCGGACCCGGACCGCGCACGGTTGGCGATGATTCGGGAACTGACGGTATTTTGTGACGCCAAGGGATCAATGACATCGAGGGGAGCGATCCATCGCGAGGGTGCGGGCGAAGGGAGTTGGGTGGGGGGAACAAAGACAAAGGTTTCAAATCCCGCGTTCGGTAGAAGGTTCATGAACGAGCCCCGCCCGCTGGAGTTAAAATCTCTTAACACACGATCTTGCGCTCGCAGCAGGTCACGCTGAATTCCCATCATTTTGTCGGTTGACGACAAACCTTGAGCGGACTGTTTTATGAGGAGGGACAACCCCACCACAACGACCATAAGGATGCTACCGACCACCATCATTTCAACAAGGGTCACCCCACTTTTTTTGGAGCGGGGGGCCCTCACGGAGATCCCTCCGCTTTTCCAGAGGATCTTCCAATCGGGGTTGGATTTCCTGCGGACGGGGGGTCGACGATTAAATAGTCGGTGCTTTTTTTATTGAAGGATCGTGTTCGAACCTCTGTTTCGACACGCACGCGGCGTTGTGTGTTCCAAACATTTTCAAAGAAGATCAGGGGAGCCACTCGGCTGGACCGTACAATATCCAAATCCCCGTCCCCATCAAAATCCGCAATCGCCAAGGACATGTTGGTGGCGCACTCCCTATTTTCTGTTACAAAGGGTTCCACCAAAGGCACTTCATCCCAAGCCATTTCACTGGCTGAGATTCTTCCATCGCTGTTCCTGTCCACATGGCGGGCCACGTAAACCATTACCATCGAATCCATTCCCCGGGCTTCAAGGGGAGCACTGAACTTATTGGACCGGCTCCCGATAACGACGTCCAAAAAACCATCATTATTTAAATCGCCAAGAGCCACATCCGCTGGGAACTTGTCCAAATAATCCAAATACGCGGGATCGGTCCCCACCGCCGGATTCCTTGCTCCTAGGATTGTTTCCCCGCTGGGGAAAACGAATTCGTCGAAATTGGTTCGATTATTATTGGTGGTAATAAAAGCTCGAATTCGGTTCGTGCCATCATCGAGATTCTGGTTTGCCGCCACCACATCAAGCCTCGTGTCGTTGTTTAAATCACCCACGGCTAAGCGGCGCCAAAAAGTAGAGGTGGTGCTTCCAATGTGTTTTTTTCTGAAGCGGAGATATCCTGCATTAGGGCCTCCCGTTATGGCTCCCCGATTTTCTAAGTAATCGTGTTCGTTGAGTGGGGAGACGATATCCAGTGTGTCATCATTATCAAAATCAACAGCAATGATTTGGTTGGGTTCCACGGGGCCCACACGTAGGAAGTCTCCCACCCAAACACCCCTGGTGTTGGATGTGTTTTCCGCTTGAGGCTCATCTCCACCTGCCCCCACTGTTGTATTGAAGTAACCGTTAGCGGGCTCTGGGCCGTCGACTCCTCCCCGATGGTAATGGAGGGAAGAATGGTCGAAGCAGTTCGCGTCTCCACAACCCGAACCTGTTCGTATAACTCCCGTTATCAAATCGTTATGGCCATCACCATCGATATCTCCAATATCCCCTGAAATCAAATTCCCGTTGCCCCCGTTAAGCCCTCCTCCCCAATAATTCCCGTTAACAACGGTGTGTTCCAGGAACGTGACAACTCCACCTACCAACGTATTTTGATACCAAAGCAATTTCGTTTCCGGACCGGCCCAGACGGCGATGTCGAAGCGGTCATCGTTGTTTAATTTTCCTACTTTAACGTCGGTCCCCATTTCGAAATTTGAAGGAATGAGATGGAGGGCAAAATGCCCAAACCCGTCATTTTCCAACCAGGCCAAGTTCGTCCCCGCGTAGGTGCGGCCGCTGGGATCGCCTATCGCCCCCGCCACTCTGTTGGGTGACCGATAGGGTGTTGCTGTCAATCCATCAAAACCAAACAAATAGTCGCCGGTTGCGAGCCTCCCTAAGTCGCGATCCGGCTGGGGAGTGGTTGTGTAGGTATAGACCATGTCCGTTGAGGGCCCACTGGCGTATGTATAGGGGTAACGCCTTCCGGAAAGGAGAACAATATCTTGGTCCCCGTCTCCGTCCATATCTTGGGCCGCAATCCTCATAATGTTAGAGAAATAAGAAAAGTTTGCTGAAGTGAATTTATGGGACCCCCCGACCCCGGTGAGTGTTCTTGGAATGAATAAGGAGTCCGGTCCATCGGCCCCAAGAGCCGGAAATCGAAGGCCCATTAAAAGGGCTCCTGTCACCAGTCCCCGTAAAGTTGTTTTTTTCATTGTAACCTCCAAACGTATGCTCCATTCTGAACGAGATCCAAAAATTCAGTGTTTCTCCCCATTGTGACACAATCCCGGACCGAATAAAAAGGCGATTTCTTCATGTCAAGAAACCCTCCCCCACCCCTCCCTGGTCTCATGCGACAATTTGACCATTAATGGACGAAGATTTCGCATGTTCTCCAAGCATTTTTCCCAGGCAAGTATTTGGTGAAAATAGGGTATTCGTTGGTTTTCATTGGCCTCTTAATTTCTTTCTATCCACGTGTGGATAGAAAACCCCTCCTCATGGATCAAATTTGGGATAATCATCCGGTGAAATCATCACAAAGAGGGATCGACTATTTGCCCATGCGAAAATACATGACATTCATTGTCCTCCTTATCGCTTCAGGGGTTTTGGCTGAAGGACATCTTGTGTCTACGGGGCCGTTCACGTTGGAGGCCTGCTACCGTTTGGCGCTGGCTCAGAGCGAATCTGTGGGGCTGTCCGAGGAGGACATCCGTCGGGGAGAGGCCCAATACCTGCAATTGCGGTCGGGAATCCTTCCGGCGATTGGTTTTCGGGCGACGGAAAAAATTCAAGATGTTTCGGGAGTTCCGTCCGGAGCCAACGACACGGTTTCCCATCCGTTTCGGCCTGAGGCCGCGCTTTACGTTCGGCAACCCCTTTTTGCGGGGTTCCGGGAATTTTCCGCCCTGAAAGGGCAAAAGGCAGAAATTCAGGCGCGGCAGGAAACGGTCCATCGGGCCAAAATACTTCTCTATGAAGACGTCGCGGGACTCTTCTACATGGTGGCCGATCGCGATCGGGAAATGGAAAGCCTTCAAAAACTCATCCGTTATTCCCAGGATCGTATCCAGGAACTTAAAAAACGGGTGGCCATCGGGCGTTCTCGGGAAAGCGAAATCCTTTCCACCCAATCCCAAAACGCCAACCTGGAATCCCGTTTGGAAGTGGCCCAGGGGTTTCGAAGAGCTTCCCTGGCTGTGCTCAATACCTTTTTGGGGGTTGACGCGTCGGGGATCGTGGACGATCACCCGGAAGCGGTCCTCCCGGCGCCCTTAGAAAACTACCTTCACCGTTTGGGTCAACGGCCTGATGTTCGGGCGGCGGAAGAACGGCAACGGGCTTTCGGTCATTTCACCGTGGCCGCGCGACGGGGCTATTCGCCCACGCTGGATGTGGCTGGCAACTATTACCTCAAACGGGTGGGGTCCAATAAACCCGTGGACTGGGATGTCCTCTTCACATTCGATGCCCCTTTTTACACCGGGGGAAAAACTCGCAGTGGGGTGGAACAAGCCCAAGCGGACGAACGGGCCGCGGGGCTTCGGGTGTCTCAAACTTTCCGTGCAGCGGAAGGCGAGGTGCGCGAACGGTATCAAAACCTGTTAAGCCTCCTCGCCCAGGTCACGAAACTCCAACGATCTGCGGAATTGGCGGAACGTAATTACACCGTCCAGCAAAACGAATACCGTCTTGGTCTCGTGAACAATTTGGATGTGTTGACCGCTTTAAATACCTGGCAGGAAACCCAGTTGGCCTTAGACACGGCCCGTGTGGCGGCAAAAAATGTCGCGCTTCGCTTGGATCTGGCTGTCGGTCGACTTCCCGAGGTTCACCCATGACACTCTCTGACCTTTCCATTAAAAATCCCGTTTTTGCCTGGATGATCATGATCGGGTTGATCGTGTTTGGCCTGATTGGGTTCAACCGCATGGGGGTCAGCCAACTCCCGGACGTGGATTTCCCTGTTCTCACGGTGAATGTCACTTGGGAAGGCGCCGCCCCCGAGGTGGTGGAAACGGAGGTCACCGACGCCCTGGAAGACGCGGTGATGAGCGTCCAAGGGATTAAGGAGGTGTCCTCGGTCTCCCGTCAAGGGAGCGCCGTGGTTACGATTGAATTTGATTTAAACAAAGACATTGATGTGGCGCTCCAGGAAGTCCAAAGCAAGATCGCCCAGGCGCAGCGCACCTTGCCAAAGGAAATCGATCCCCCGGTCATCAGCAAATCCAACCCCGAAGACCAGCCCATCATGTGGCTCGCGTTTTCGGGGGACCGGGATATGCGTTTTATCATGCAATACACCCGAGACTTTTTGAAAGACCGTTTTACCACGGTGTCGGGCGTGGGGGAGGTGTTCCTCGGGGGCTATGTGGAGCCCAACCTGCGGGTGTGGCTCGATGCGGAAAAAATGGCCCAATACGAAGTGACGGTTCAAGATGTGGCCGCCGCGATCGAGGCCCAACACGCCGAAGTCCCCGCTGGGCGGATTGAGACGGGGTCCCAGGAGTTGAACGTGCGGGTGATGGGCGAGGCCACCACTGTTAAGGAGTTTGGTCGTTTGATCATCCCCACCCGAAGCGGTGCCCCCATTTATCGGACACTTCGGATTTCGGACGTGGCCACGGTGGACGACGGGTTAGCGGATATTCGGCGTATTTCCCGATCGAACGGCCAACCCGCCGTGGGTTTGGGAATTCGCAAACAGAGGGGCGCGAACGCGGTGGCGGTTTCCCGGGCGGTCCGAGCCCGCATGGAAGAGATTCAAAAGGACCTTCCCGATGGGCTTCGACTGGTGGTTAATTTCGACAAAACCCGTTTTGTTTCCGATTCCATTCATGAAATGGCTCAAACTCTCGTCCTGGCGGCCCTGTTCACCTCCTTGGTTTGTTGGGTATTTTTAGGCTCTTTCAGTTCGGCGCTCAATGTGGTTCTGGCTATTCCCACGTCGATAATTGGGGCCTTTCTGATCCTGTATTTTTGTGGGTTTACCCTCAACACGTTCACGTTACTGGGGCTTTCGCTCTGCATCGGGATTGTGGTGGACGACGCCATCATGGTCCTCGAAAACATCGTGCGCCATCGGGAAGAAGGGCTTTCTCGCGTGAAGGCGGCGATCGTGGGGGCCCGTGAGATCACCTTTGCCGCCATGGCTTCGGCCCTGGCGATCTTGGCCATCTTCCTGCCTGTGGTGTTTATGAAGGGCATCATTGGAAAGTTTTTCTTTCAGTTCGGTGTCACCCTGTCGGTGGCGGTCTCCCTGTCTTTGCTGGAAGCCTTGACCTTAGCCCCCATGCGGTGTTCCCAATTCTTGCGTGTGGGACACACCACAGCCATGGGTCGCCTGGTGGATCGGCTGATGGCGGTGTTGGCCCGGGGGTACCGACGTTCTTTAGAAAAATGTTTAAGCTGGCGTTGGACGGTGGTGGGGATCGCGTTGGCTATTTTTGTGGGAGGGTTTGGGTTGTTAAAGGGTGTCAAAAAAGAGTTCGTGCCCGCCCAGGACCAGAGTGTTTTTCTCGTTCGCCTTAAGACGGAGCTGGGGTCTTCCATTGAGTTCACCGATGCGGCGGTCAAGAAATGTGAGGCTTTTATGTCCGCTCGACCGGAGGTCAATCGGGTGTACGCGGCGGTGGGTGGGTTTGGCGGTGGGGAAGTCAATTCCGCCATCATGTTTATTTCCATGAAGGATCCCGGAGACCGTCCGGTGGCTGATCCGTTTGTCCGTCCCCCCAGCCAACAGGAATTTATTGCCCATATTCGCAAAGAGTTGAATAAAGTCCCCGGCATCGAACGGGCTGGGGTGCAGGACCTCTCCCTTTCGGGATTTTCTTCCCAGCGGGGATATCCCGTGGAATTTACCGTTCGGGGACCGAATTGGGAAAAATTGGCGGAAGTGGCCCACACCCTGATGGCCAAAATGACGGACTCTGGGCTCATGGTGGATATCGATACGGATTACCAGTTGGGTATGCCCGAAGTGCGGGTGGCGCCAGATCGGGAAAAGGCTTCCGCGCGGGGGGTGACCGTGACCTCTATCGGAACCACGATCAACGCCATGATTGGCGGGGTTCGGGCGGGGAAATACACCCAGGGGGGGAAACGTTACGATATTCGGCTTCGCCTGGCCACTAAAGACCGTCGACAAACCAACGATATCGAGAGGATTTTTGTTCGCAACAATCGGGGGGAAACGGTACGGCTTTCGGACGTGGTGGGATTAAAAGAAAAGCCTTCTCTCCTGACGATCACCCGACGGAACCGTGAACGAGCGGTGGGGGTGTTCGCCAACATCGCTCCGGGCAAATCCCAGGGCGAAGCGCTGGCTTTTCTTGAAACCGCCGCCCGTGAGGCCACCCCAGAGGGGTATCGGGTGGTGTTGTCGGGGAGTGCGGAAACTTTTAAGGATTCTTTCCAAAGTCTTTTGTTTGCCCTGGTGCTAGGAATCTTTGTGGCCTACATGGTCCTGGGAGCCCAGTTCAATAGTTTTGTTCATCCCTGGACCGTTCTGATGGCCTTACCCTTCAGTATCACGGGGGCTTTTATTGCCCTTCGCCTCACAGGGATTTCGCTTAATATTTACAGCATGATCGGGCTGCTCCTTCTTATGGGAATTGTAAAGAAGAACTCGATTCTTCTGGTGGACTTTACCAATGAACGACGAAAAAAAGGGTTCAACGTCCGCCAATCTCTCTTGGAGGCCTGCCCCACTCGACTTCGTCCGATCCTCATGACGTCGGTGTCGACCATCGCGGGCGCCATCCCCGCCGCGGTCTCCGTGGGCGCGGGGGCCGAATCGATCCGTCCCATGGCGGTGGTCGTGATCGGCGGGATGGTCCTCTCCACGCTTCTCACCTTGTTTGTGGTCCCCGCGGTGTACAGTCTTTTGTCCAACCTCGAAAGCCACCGCCACGACAAAGATCTGCAGGAAGCCCTCCGTGAATTGGGCGAGATCTCATCTCTTCAAGAAAAAGCCGTTGCTTTTTCAAGGGAGTTCCCTCTCCCGCCAGGCGGGAGAGAGGTGGGAGAGGGTGGGCCACTGTGATGACCTTTACTCTTTTGTCGTGGATTATCGCGGTATCCCTTTTGGCAGTGCAGATTGTTGAGTGGATAGGGGATGTGTTAAATCTCCGCGCTTTGGTCCCCACACCGCCCGCCGGGTTTGAGCGTGTCTATGACGGGGATCGTTACGCGAAAAGTCAGACCTACACCCGGGAACGAACTCGGTTCGGTTTCGTGGTTTCGAGTGTGTCCCTGGTGACGCTTTTCCTTTTTTGGTTTATGGGTGGGTTTCATGTTTTGGATTCCTGGACACGATCCTGGGCCTTACCGGAAATATTTCGCGGCTTGGCCTACATTGGCATTCTTGCCATGGGAAAGGAATTCCTTTCTCTTCCGTTTAGCCTTTACGGAACCTTTGTGATTGAGGAGCGTTATGGGTTCAATCGCACCACGGCCCGAACATTTATCGGAGACCGACTTAAAGGGTACGGTCTCACCGTTTTGATTGGCGGGCCGGTGTTGGCTTTAGTCTTGTGGTTGTTCATTCGATGGGGCGGGGGCGCCTGGGTTTGGGGGTGGATGGCGGTCGCGGGGATCAGTCTCCTCTTTCAATTTATTGCACCCACCTGGATCCTGCCCCTCTTTAACAAATTCACACCTTTGGAAGAGGGACCACTTCGTCAGGCCATTTTCGATTTAGCGCGGCGGGTGGAATTCCCGCTCACCAATGTTTTTGTGATGGACGGATCCAAGCGGTCCGCCAAGGGGAACGCTTTTTTTACAGGTTTTGGGAAAAACAAGCGTATTGCTCTTTTTGACACGTTGATTGAAAAGCATACAGTAACGGAACTCACGGCCGTGCTGGCCCATGAGATCGGTCATTACAAGAAGGGGCACATCTGGAAAGGGTTTGCTTTACGTGTTGTTCAGACGGGCGTGCTTTTCTATCTTTTGTCTCTCACGTTGGGACGTTCCGAACTGTTCAACGCGTTTGGATTGGAGCAAATCAGTGTTCCGGCGGGGCTCGTTCTCTTCGGCATTCTGTTTTCACCGGTATCGTTCTTCATCAGCCTCCCCCTTCACGCCTTCTCCCGTCGCAACGAATATGAGGCGGACCGGTACGCTCAAGAAACGCTTGGCACAGGGAAAGACTTAGCCTCAGGTCTAAAAGGACTCTCCGCCGCAGGCCTGTCAAACCTAACCCCTCATCCCTTCTACGTTTGGCTTCACGCTTCCCACCCGCCGGTGGTGGACCGGGTGGCGGCCCTTTTAAAATTCTCGCCGCCAGTAAAGTCCCCGACCGTCGGAATAGAGACCCTTCAATAACCCTTTCTTTTTCTCCGACCGGGCCACGGCTTTCCCCGTGAAATAACCCAGCGCCGCCCCGGCCACCACATCGCTGGTCCAATGTCGGTGTTGGTAGGATCGGCTGAACCCCACGAGCCCCGCGGTCCCGTAAGCCATGGCGGCCACCCAAAGGGAAGGATATTCTTCCGTTGTTGCAGCCGCCCAAGAAAAAGCGGTGGCCGTGTGTCCTGACGGAAAGGATACGTTTTCTTTGGATGACCCCTGGAAGAAATGGAACGTGTCGGGGTCGTTCTCAGGTGTGGGGCGTTCCCGGCCCGCAATGAATTTGACCCCGAGAACAGCGACCCCGCTAACCAACGTTGCTTTAGTTAGTGTTACGGCGAATCGTTTTGTCCGATCGGACCCGGCCCAAGTTCCTCCGCCATATAAAAGTCCCGATGACACCACCACGAATTCCGGTCGACCCAGGAAGTCCAACCGCCCGTTGGGTTGTCCGAATTCAGGTCCATCCAAAAAATTGCCCAGTTCTCCTTTCGAAGATTTCATCATTCGATGATGAATCTCAGAGTCGAGAGAAAAGGCCACCGCTAAAAGGCCTCCCGTGATGGCGGCGGGGATCATCCAGGAAGGCCGAGGAGAAGGTGGGGTGTTTTCCATGGCGAAAAGAGGTCCCGTGATGAGACCGGGGAGGATTCCCGTGAGGAAGTATCGTCCAAGTAAGCGTTTCTTCATAAGGGACTCCGCGCCTTCTTTGACGGAGGTCCGCCAAAAGGAAATGTGAGGGCCAACCCGGGTTTTCCCGCGATGGTCGTGGGTCCAATAAAGAAGGGGAGTGAGGCCGAGTCGTCCGTTTTTGATCGTCCCCGGTCCACGGCGATTTTTCCGAACATCCATCCCATGGCAATGGCCAAGGGGTAGTCGCTGTACCAATGAACCCCGTTGTTCACCATTTGAAAAGAGAGAGCACCCATCAACGTGTAGCCCAGAGGGCGCACGAATTTGTATTCGGGGTAGTTGGAGGAGATCACCGTCACCGTGACCATTGCGGTGGAGAGATGCCCAGAAGGAAAAGCGTCATATTTATTTACGTGTTTCGCGTAATCCTTCTGGTTGGGGAAAAACTGCCATTTCCCTCCCGTTTGGGTGGCGGTGTTCGGGTTTTCCCGGCCGGTGGTGTGTTTGAGGAGTTGAACCACGATGCCGTTGGCGAGGATGCCTTCGACCAGTTGACTTGCGGTCTGCAGGGCTCGATTGTCCGAAGCCATCAACCCGACCGTAAGAAAACTTCCCGCAATCGCCGCGTGGGTGATCCCGTCCCCTAAGAAATAGAGCCCGGTGCCGATGTTGTTGGGGCCATTCAGTCGAACTTTGTAAGAACCTGGAAGCGTTATATCCGCTAGGGTATTTTGTTCGCTTTCGTGGGTGATGTTCAGTGTGTCTCCGGCCTTATACGTGCGCTCAAAAAGGTATTGGTCCAGGACAATCAAGACCCCTGTCCCAGCGGCCAAGAGACTGAGGGGGAGAATGTTCTCTTTTTTAAAGGTTCTTTGCCAGGCCATTTTCATGTCGGACGGCTGGTGGGTGATGAACGCGAGCGGGTGGGGGCGGGTGTATCCATAACCCCGTCGAACGTGAACCGGAAGATCCAAAGACGGCACTTCGCTCGGGGTTTCGGCGGAAAGGGGATAGCTTGAAAAGAGGAGGATGGTGGGGAGCGCCAGGCGTACAAATGAAATCAAAAGAAAGTCTCGATCGAACAGATTTTATACAAAACAGTTGTCTTCCAAATCATTGATTGCCACACCCCTATATAGTAGGATGGCATTGTAGTTGTTTCCCGGGAGCTGGGGTAGTGGTTTACAAAAGTTGAGTTTCCTGGGTCGAACACCGCGCGGAAGTAGTGGGAGGAAGTTTTGGGATTGACGTTCGTTGCCTGTCCCAAGATTTATTTCGAGCGAAAAGGCGGAAGACATGATATCCGATCAACGAGCCCACAACAGGGTTAGTTTTTTCTTTGGCGGGGACATTTATCGGGATGCCGATGGTGAGAAGGTGGGCCGGGTCATTATTCGGGACATCAGTTTTTCGGGGATTCGCATCGAAACCCTGGAACCCTGGGAACCCGGTGACACGGTCTTTCTCGATTTCGCCATTGCAGGACGTTTTGAGTTTCGTCGCGTGCCTGTGGTGGTGGCTCGCAGTGATGGGAACCTTGGGTCCTACGTGACGGGGCTCAATTTCCGCCAAGGGGAAGACCGTCGGCGGGTTCGTCATGCGCTCACTTACACGATTGAATGTTCGAATTGATGTGAAGTCGATTTTTTTACGTTCCTCGGTCTGTTTCCCTCTTTTTTCCTTCTTTTTCGTCGATAAATGATAAAATAGCGGTCAGCAGCCCGATGTGCAGGGCTGGTTTTGTTTGGACGAGGGATGTTCCTCGTGCGTGTGTGTGCGGGGCGAAAAGCCCCAATTCCTACACGGGGGTGAACAGGGTTCGACGAGGGTGTCTGAGATTCTGGTCGCAGGTCGAAGTCGTCCGCGCTTCGTTAAAAAACGGGCAAACCGTTAAACGCCAACACTGAGTTGGCTCTCGCGGCCTAATACGCCGTGACGCTTGTCCCTGAACGCCGGCTACAGGGAACGAGCGCCATTAGCCGGCTGGCCGCATCCCGCGCGTTTCGTCGGGACCGGTGAGACACAACGGAGCTGGCACCCCAGCGGTTCTGTCTAGGGACAACTAGGGTGCGAGACCAAAGCCTAGGCTAAACCTGTAGTGACCGAGTCAACGCACTCCCGGACGCGGGTTCAATTCCCGCCACCTCCACCATTTGGTGGGGTTCATTGCCCTCAAAAGGGCCTGGCCTAAATAAGCCGGGCCCTTTTGTTTTTATCCGGGGGTGAAATCATTGACAAAATGTTGGGATTAAGAGTATAGTTTTGCATGTTGATGCCCTCGTGGGCATGTCGTTGCGTGGCGAATCCTCTTGGGTCTATTTTGGGATTTGTTTTCGTGAAAAGGGGGGGGCTTGATTAAAAAACACGTGGGTTTCGTTGTTTCCTTCTTTTTCGGGTTGAGCTTGTCCCATGGGGCCATGCCCAAATCGTCGGCCAGCGGGGAAGAGGTCTTTCGCCTCAACTGTGGGGCGGAAGGTTGGGACCTAACCGACCCGCGGGGCGATTTTTGGGTTCAAGATGAAGATTTTTCCGCTCTCAACCGCTGGGGTTTTTCGGGGGGAACCGCATTCGACGCGGAGGGGTCTGGGGTGGTCATCTCCCCCACCTTGACCGACATCCCAGAAGTCTACCGCACTCACCGGTGGGGGAATTCCTCAATGAGCTATCGAGTGGATTTGCCCAATGGGGATTACCGCGTGACCCTTCATTTCGCCGAGACCCGCTGGACCAGTGTCGGAGCCCGGGTTTTTGATGTGGCGCTGCAAGGTCAAGTGGTTTTGGAGGATTTGGATGTTTTTGCCCAGGCGGGGGGGCAAGCCATCCCTTGGGCCCAAACCTTTTTAGTCCGTGTTTCAAATGAGCGTATCCAGTTAACCTTTCCTCAGGTTTTGGCGGACAGTGCCTTTATATCGGGTATTGAAATCAAAGTTCAATCGGTTTCGGATGACGACGTATTGGGGTTTCTTCAAAAGAAGATGTTTTGGTACTTTTGGAACGAGGCGGGGCCCGGAACGGGGTTGATCAGTGATAAATCGAAAAATTGGATGGAACAGCCTTTTACCACCGCCAGCGTTGCGACCACGGGATTTGGGCTAAGTGTTTTGACCGTCGCGGCAGAGCGAGGATGGATTTCTCCTGAAGCCGCTCGCCAGCGGGTTCAGGGGACGCTTGATTTTTTCCGGCAAATGCAGCTGGACCCCGCACGAAGTTACCACGGCATGTGGTATCACTTTGTGGACTGGACCAGTGGTCAACGGAATTATACTTCGGAGGTCTCCACGGTGGATTCCGCGCTCTTCATTTTGGGCGCACTTCAAGCGGGTGAATATTTTCGAACCACCGACCCCACGATTGCTCAAAAAGCGGATGCCCTCTACCGGGCGATGGAATGGGATTGGTTTACTCAGCGGGGGGGGGTAAACAATCCCTTTATCTCAATGGGGTGGAACCCGGAGGCGGGTGGAATAATGGCTCCGGACCGAGGTTCATTTATTCCGGCCTGGTGGAATATGTATGCGGAATCGGTTTTCGTAAACCTTCTGGCCTTGGCGTCCCCCACTCATCCCATTGAAGCCCGGGCTTGGGTGGAAATGCGTCGTCACGGATCCAATGCCACGGGAGGGGGGATCTACGAGTTTATGCACTTGCCCCCCTTGTTTGTCCACCAGTATCACAACCTTTATTATGACTTCCGCAACAAAAATGACGGGGTGTCTGACTATTGGGACGCGGCGGTACAAGCCACACAGCGGGATCGCGCCTTGTGCGCGTCGGATTCCCGGTATGAACCCGATATTTGGGGATTGACCGCTTGTGACACAAAGAACAACGGTTACCAGGTGTATGGGAGTGTCCCGGACGGAACCCGGGACGGAACGGCGGCCCCCACGGGACCGCTGGCGTCGATCCCCATGACGCCAACGGAATCCATCGCTTCGGCCCGAAAGATGTTTTTCCAGTATAAACACGCCATCTGGGGGCGCCATGGGTTTACGGATTCGTTCAGCACGTCCGCGAACGAACGGGCGGACTATGCCCTGGGTTTGGATAACGGTCCCATTATCCTGGCGATAGAAAATTATCGATCCAATCTTATTCGCGAATCGTTCACGCGAAATCCGATCGTGGCAACGGCTCTGGCTCGGGCCGGATTTGTATCCACAGGGGAACGTCCCCGATATTTTTCCTATTCCGTAAAAAATGGCAACCCGGCTGTCAACGCGTTCGACGATGATCCCGCCACCCGTTGGGAGTCTGTTTGGTCTGACGATCAATGGCTCGCGGTGGATTTCGGAAAACCCACACCCCTGAGCTATGTTCGCTTGAAATGGGAAACGGCGCACGGAAAGGATTATCGGATCCAAACCTCGGACGACAATGTGGTCTGGACGACGGTCGCCACCGTGACGAATGGGGATGGTGGGGACGATGTGGTTTGGTTCCCGCGCACCACAGCTCGGATGATCCGGATGTACGGAGATCAACGGGGCGGAGTGTCTGGAACCGTTTGGGGTTTTTCCCTCTATTCGATGAAGGTCGGCGATTGGGGGCCCAGTGATCTGAAAGCGGAGATTCTCGATCGCCAGACCGTGCGTTGGACCTGGACCGACAATGCTGATGATGAAACGGGGTACCGGTTTTATCGCGCGGAGTCCGCCCTGGGGCCCTACACGTTGTTGGCCGAGCTTCCGGCCAATACGGAGACTTACGTGGAAACGGGGCTCCGCCCAAGGGGTCAATATTACCGTCGATTGATTGCCGTTGGCCCCGCTGGGGAGTCCAGTCCTGTTGATGGAGCCACGGGGGTGTTGTCCATTCCTGGAAACTCAATGGCGGACGTGAGGGCCTTTCCGAATCCTTTTCGCCCAGGGAGAGACCCCTTGTTTTACATGACCGATGTCCCCGTGGGATCAAACGTCAAACTGTTTACCGTGGCGGGTGAACAGGTTCGTGAGCTCCCTCCAGCGGATAGTGCAGGGGTCACCCGTTGGGATGGGCGAAACGCCCATGGGAGCGCGGTTGCCCCCGGGGTGTATCTGGGCGTCATCGAAAAAGATGGGCAGAAAAAGAACATTCGAGTGGGCGTCGAATGATGGGGGTTATTTTGAAGCACGGGAAGGAGACAATCCTGGTGGTCGTCCTCACTCTTTGCGGGGGAGTCGCTTTCGGGGGGGCCTTCTCGCGTGAGGCGCGGGGCACTTCGGCGGCGCCCTTTCTGAAACTTCCGGTCAATGCTCGGGCCGCGGGGTTGGGGGGAGCGGTCACAGCCTTGGAAGGGGAAGCCGCGTCCCTTGCGTGGAATCCCGCGGGGCTTGCTTCCCTCACCGGACGTCAGGCCACTTTGGGCCATTCCGCCTATCTGGATGAAACCGCCTATTCCAATGGGATCTACGCCCAACCTTTTCTTGGGGGAGGGATCGGGGTGGGGCTCCGGTACTTCGATGGGGGGACCCTGACCCAAACGGACAGTTACGATGGTACCCCGATCGGAAATTTTCACCCTATCGATTGGGCGGTCAGCCTGGGTTACGGAAGGGAATTCCGAGAGTGGTCGTTTGGTGGGGCGGGAAAAATGGTGACTTCACGTGTGGTTCACTCAGACACGACGTTCGCGGTGGATTTGGGTGTCCTCTCCCCGGGGTATTGGTCGGATCGGTTCCATTGGGGTGTCGCGGCGCGCAATTTGGGGGGAAAACTGAAACTGGCTGACGCGTCCCATCCGTTGCCGGTAGAGCTAAGCGGGGGTGTGGCGTTTCGCCCTCTTCTTCCTTGGCTCGTGACCTGTGACCTTAAGTTTCCCCGGGACGATTCTCCCACGCTGTCCCTTGGGAACGAAGGACATTGGGTTCCCACGACAGGCTGGCTCCTGATCGGTCGTGCCGGTTGGTCGGGGACCACGGGTCAAGACCTCGGCGTTCTTGCGGGAACCACGGTAGGGTTTGGGGCACAGTATTCTCACCTCACCGTTGATTACGCCTTTTCCCCTGTGGACGATTTAGGGAACGCCCACCGGGTCTCCCTCAGCTATTCCTTTTAGCGGTTGACTTCTCCCGGGGCCAGGATTCCTCCCAGCCTGGTCCCGGGGCAAACCGCTCGATACCCCTTCACGAATTTTATCGACTTGAAAATAAAATAACATGGAATTTATTTCGAATGGAATATACAATGAGTTGGTCCTATTGAGGGACCGGTGGACGATCTGTTTCGAACTTTTGGGGTGACCATGGATAAGAAAACATATCGAATTGTTTTGGCGGATGACCATCCCCTGATGCGGGAATCCATTGCGACTTTTATCGACGACCATTGTTCGGACCAACTGAAAGTGGTGGCCCAGGCGGGGGATGGCGTGGCCGCCATTGAAGCGGTGGAACGGCATAAACCCGATATCGCGCTGGTGGATTTGGGGATGCCTCGGTTGGATGGGGTCAGTACGGTGCGGAAAATTAAAGCCACGAACCCGGGGATCCAAGTCGTGGTTTTCTCAATGTATGAGGATCAGTCCCATGTGGTGGAAGCGATTCGGGCGGGGGCCGACGATTATCTATTTAAGAAAGACGCCACCGCGGCTGCGGTCGTGGGGCACTTGCTTCGGATTTTGGGTGGTTCGTTGCCCCCGCAAGACACTCTCCGTCGTCGTCTTTTTCAAGCGGTGCGGGGGGCCGATGACGATGAAGTGGATACGGGGTTTACCAAACTGACCGGAGCGGAACTGGAGGTCCTGAAGTTAGCGGCCCATTCGGGATTAACGATGAAAGAAATTGCGACCCATTTAGGAGAAAAAGGGGGCGGACCGACCGAAAGCACGGTCCGAAAACATTTGGAACACATTTATGAGAAACTCGGGGCCAAGAATCAAAGCCACGCGGTGTGTTTGGCGGTGAAATACGGTTTGATTTCGGCCGACGACGCGGAGCCCGATCTCAACCCGAAATAGAGAGAGGGAACCAGAGCGTGACGTGGGTTCCCTGGGGCCCGCTGGCAATTTCGATTTTCCCGTTGTGCCGTTCCATGACACGTTTCACCACCAATAACCCCAATCCCGTTCCCGAACTTTTTGTCGTGAATTCTTCGAAAAGTTTCGCCTTCTTCTCTTCCGGGATGCCCGGCCCGTTATCGCTGATCGTTAATGAAACGCCTCCCTCGGCCGGCCGAGTGGTCAATTCAATACGTCCCGCGTTCCCCAACACTTCGAAAGCATTCTTAATCAGGTTGGCAACAGCCTTCCGCACTTCTTTTTCGTCTACGGAGCACGGGGGAGAGTTCGCGGCGAAAAGTTTCGTGACGACAATGCCGTCCGGAATTTTCAATTTTGCCAAAACGTTTTGTGCCACTTGTCCTAGATCCATGCGCCGTGGAACGAGGGGCCGTTCCCGTCCCACTGTTAAGATGTCCTCAATAAAATCGTCCATCCAATCCAGCGCTTCTCCGCTGAGTGTTAAATGACGTCGGGCGGTGTCGTCAGCTCCGGTCACGTGTTGAACGATGGTGTCCAGGGAGTTCCGGAGCGCTTGGATGGGTTGGCGCATGTCGTGGCTGAGAAGCCGAGACATTTTCCCGAGGACCGAATCTCGAACTTTTTTTTCCAAAACCGGCTGGGCGTCCCGGATGGCCTGGGCGATCTCTCCCAATTCGTCGGATGAACGAACGTCCACCAGGCTGTCAAAGTGACCTTCCTGCATTCCGCGAACGGCGGAGAGAAATTTTCGCAGGGGGCGGGTGATAAACCCGCTCAGGCCCAAGGCCAAGAGCGCGGCGAATCCCGCGGCCAGGAGCAAGGACCTCTGGATCCTTTTTTTGAGCGCCGTTACCGTTGCCAAGGCGGTTTCGATGGGTTGGAGATAAAAGGCCCAGGCGTCTTGTTCTGCTAAGGGGGCACGGGCCACGAGAATCTGCTGTCCCTCAGGGTCCCTGTGTTCTCCATCGATCCAATCGGTTGAAATCCAATCGGGCGGAGGGGTAAACCCTGATCTGAAAATGTTTTCCGAAAGGGAATGGGCCAACAAATCGCCTTTTTTCGTGATCAAGTAGGCCTGTCCTTCCGTCCCCAGGTCAAGGCCTTGCAAGGATTCGCTGAGCACGTAAAGGTTGATGCGAGCGACCACGTAGCCCACCGTGCGGAGGGACGAATCCACGCGGGGCACGGCAATAAGCCGACGCGGGGCGGTTCCTTTGGGAGTTTCCCAGGGGCCCGAAAAATAACCGCGTTCTTGAATTTCTTTCCGCACGGCGCCCCACATCTTCGGTGGAATTCCCGGGGCGGGGCCCAACCGATGCAGATTGGCCCGCGGCTGACCCTTGGCGTCGTAAACCCAGAGATCCATGAGGATGGGGTAGTTGTTGAGGAGGGGCTCGAGGGCGGCCGTCCCTGGCCGATTTCCATCGATGTTTCGAGCGGCGAGGGTAAGCAGGTTCACCGCACCATCCATCTGGGTTTTCGCGGCTTCCGCGGTCCGTTCGGCCAGACCCCGTTGAAGTCGTTCGGTACTGGCCCGGAGAGAGGATTCTGTTTCGCGTACGACCCGGATTCCCACCCATGTCAGCGGGACCAGGGAGGCCACCAGGGTCACCCCAATAAATTTAACCGTCAGTTTCATGGCGCCTTCTCCGTTTCCACAAAGAACACCACGCATTTGTGGAGGGATTCTCCTTCCAGGGCATGGCGTGGTTCTTTTGCGCGAACGGTGAGCCGATGGGCTGGGATACCGTGTTTTTCGATGAGAAGGGAACGGATTTTTTCGGCCCGACGGCGGGCCAGAGTGTCCGTGTTTTCTTCCTTGAGGTCGGCAAATCCTTCAATCACCACGCCCTCGTCCGGGAACGCTCTAACGCTTTGGGCCAGTTGTTTGACCTCGAGACCCCCGGTTCCGGCCAAATCGGCCTGGTTAAAAGAAAATCGGATCAAATGGGACCACTTCCGTGTTTGCGGGGGAAGGGGGGGCGGGGGTGGTTCAATGACAGGCGCCTGTGGTGTTCTCGACCGGGTATACTTTGTCTTGGGAGAACGGATCATGAAGGCGGTGCTGTCTTCCAGGCGTTCTCTGTTCAATGTCGTGGCGCTCAAGAAGGCCTGGTATTCACCGGGGAGAGCCCTTCGGCCACGTTCGTCCATCCCATCCCATTGGAGGGACACCCAAACATCCGATGTTCCTTTGAACTCCCGGACCAATGCGCCGCGCTCGGATTCTATGATTTTAAGGGACCAGGATTTTACCCGCGCAGGATCCAAAAGGGAAAGATCGATGCTCAAAGGCCAATCCTTTTCTGGGTCGATGACGGGATCGGCGACTTCGGCCATGGCACCACGAATGGCGATTTCTTTATCCGACGGGTTTGGGGCGCTGGTGTGGAGTTCGAGTCGAATAGAAGCATTTTTTCCGGGCCTGGACCGGATTTTTATGTTTTGGGGAGGGACCCCTCCCTGCCGAAAAAAGAAGGACCCCAACGCGACCGCCCGCCGTTCCCCGCGCCGCTTAGCGTCTTTTTGTGCGGTGTCCGGCTGTTCAGAAAATATCACCATATAAAGGCTTCGATACGTGAGGGCCAGATCCTTGACCAATCCAAGGAACGCTGTCCCTGAAGCGGAGAAATCGTTGCCGATACCAGGGAACATGTATTCCGGGGGGAGCGAAAAAGCGATGGCCCCATCCTTTTCTTGAATGGTTACCGCGGAATACCGACTTTTCACAAGAGTGAGGATTGTTTGTCGCTGGTTGAGGATGTCCCGGGCTTCACTGGCGGCGCGCTCGTAATAAGCGACGGTGGGGCCATCTCGATCAATGCGTTCACGGCATCGAACCAAATAGGCGGTGGTTTTGCGATAGTTGGGGTGGTCCGTTTTAATGGCGTTAAACTTTTTCTGCGCTTGAACAAACTCTCCTTTGCGATAGAGCATAACCGCTTCGCGATACTCCTTGGCCACTGGAGCTGTAGCGCCACAGAGGAATGGGGTGATGAACACGAACCCCAGTATGATTTTAGCGTGTCTCATCGCCCTTGCATGAGCCGGTAGGCTCGCTCCAAACCGTCCCGCGCTTCTTGGCAACGGGAATCGGTTTTAATGGCGTCGTGAAATGTTAAAACGGCCTCGGGGTACTGGCCCGTTTCGACGAGTTTATTTCCCCGGTCAATTTTGGCTTGAAGCGCAGGGGGAAGCCCTTTTTTCCGCTCATCCCATTCCAGTGTCAGCCCCAACCCATGGGTCGCCGTCTCGTTTTCGTTGAAGCGGAAGGAATAGTCCACACGCAGGTTTTTCATTCCCAGGCCAAACCCCAATCGCAGGCCATCCAGGGATTCGTGGGTTGTTGTGTATCCGGCGCGTGTGAAGAACGTGAGGGAAGACGTGAGCGGCGCCCCGTATTCCACCCCGGCCGAGACCGCAAGAGGTTCATCGGTCCCTTTGACCAAATCGGTCGCGGCGACCCAACGGTTCAGCGGAGTCCAAACAGCTCCCACACGGGTTGTTCGGGGAAGGGCCTCCCGGTCGTCGTTGTATTGAAGCGCCCCCCCGTTGTTCACGGAAGAGGCGCCCCATCGCAGGCGGTTTTTCCAATAGGCAGGGGAAAGGATTCCTACGTCCCAGGTGTAGGTTTTTGCGGTGTTCTCCAAACGGGAATAAATATATTTTCCTGACACGCCCCAGATGTGTCCGGCCAGAAAGGGGACAGCGGGGAAATAGCGGGCGTATCCCAGGGCTATTTGGGAGTCCAATGGTTTTAGTGTGTTGGTAGGAAATCCATCCAAGTCTGAGCCTTCGATCGTTCCGTGGCTGAACGAACCGTACCCTGCCCCAAACACTCCTGCGCCCACCGCCCGGGAAACCAGAAAGTGGTTCTGGGCGGCCCCCTCCGCGTAGGGAACCCGGCCAATGACTAACGAAGTTCGGGGAGCCCTCACCAACGTGGCGGGGTTCCAAAAAAGACCTGAGGCGTCTTCTGGGAGGGCCGCTCCCGTTTCTCCCATTCCAACAGCCCGTTCGCCGAAGGGAATTGTCAGAAATTCACCAACCACCGAGGCCCGTCCTTTGGCGTGAAGAGATGCAACAGCAAAAACACAAAGCAACATGAAAAGGTTCAGGGGTTTCATCGTTCCAAAATGAACCGAACCCGTTTCGTTTCACCGTTTCGTTCGAGGCGCAGAAGGTAAACACCACTGTGAGCTAAAACACCATCGGCGTCTCGGCCGTCCCAAGTGGCGTTTCCTCCCTGGGTCACAAATTCCCGCACCAATCGCCCCCCGTCGCTCCAAATTTGAACGCGGGTTCCGGCGGGGACCTCTTGAATCGCCATCGCCCCATGAAGTGTGGGGCGGAAGGGATTGGGGTATACCCTGGTCCCTTTCACATCGGCAGGGGGTGCCCCTTGAAGCATCACTTGAAAAAGACCCAAGGCCCGGGTGGGGGCGGTCATCGTTCGTGCCGTCGTATCCCATTGGGTGGAGAGGGGGACCCATTGATGCCGATCGGAATCGTATCGGGCGAGGATCACTGTGTCCGAAGGTCTGATGGTATTTTCGGGGTATCGTAAAGTCAGGTTCACTGTTTGTCCAAGAGGAACGGCCTGGTTCGTGGGAATATTAAATCCAACGCCGGTGGGTGTGTAATCACCAAAACTTGAAGGAGCCGTGGGCAATTCATCAGCTGAAATGACCGCGAGCGCCAATTGGGGACCCGAACCTGGTCCCACGAGTGAGATGTCCACCCCAATCCCTCCAGGTATTTCGAAAGAGAAGGATGGCCCCGCGCTGTCTTGAGCGGCGCGAGACAAGGTGGAGAGAAAAGTTTCAAAACCATTCCCGTTCATCGCGGCCAGGGTCACGGCGTAAGGAATCGCAGGGTCCACGATTTGTTGCGCAGACTGCAAGGTCGTCTCAGAAGTGACGCCATCCCCCTGGGGAGGTGTTAGTCTCAGTCGGTAGACGGTACCGGAAATATTACCTCCAGACTCCCAATGGGCGGAGAGGCTATTTCCCGACAAGCGAGTCAGTTGAAAGTTCTGAGGTGAAACAGTCAGGGAATATCCTGTGGACCCAGAGGCGGATTCTTGGATCATTCCGGGAAAGACCGCCTGGACAATGATCTGGCTGGATTGGTTGGGAGCCATTCCTGTTTCTGTGAAAATAGATATGCCGGGGTTCAGGAGGCCAGAAATGTCTCCCCCATCCGATGTCCTGACAAGGCGGTGCCCCAACACCGCTCCCGTGGAAGGAGAAAAGGACCAGGTCAGGCTGTTGGTTGACCGGGCCACCACTTGCGCCTGGCTGGGGGGGCCGCCTATGCATGTGGAAAGGACAACGAGAGGACTTGCTTGACCAGTAGCCACCACATAGAACGGAAACTGGTTTTTCACCAGGGCAAGTTTTAATGCATTAATTGAGACGGGGTTGGGGAGTGGAGTGAATGAGCCGGAGGGATCGATCGAAATTTTGCCAACGAGCGAATGGGCTTGGTTCGCGTTGTCAATAACCATATCTGTTTTTTCTCCAAGGGAAATCATTCCGGTCATCTCCATCGTTTGGTCCCATTCCACGTTCCCTCCGCTATCCCAACGAAGATAGCGGGCGTGCGCGGTCGCGGTAGAAGAAAGGATATGGTGGGTTCTCCCCATTTGATCGACCCGCAGTGTCGGTTGGCCCCAGGGTGAGGGGAATGATTTTATTTCTCCCCAAGTGTTATTGGTTCGGGAGAAAACGCGAACAGGGTTGGAAAAAGCGGCGATGATGGGGGAACCAGAAGAATCCACATCCATCGTCACCTTATTCTGTTGAAACAAAGGGGCGTGCGGATTTACGGCTACAACTTCAAAAGTCCACACTCCTGATTGACGAACGCCGTGGTAAAGGGAATCCACCCCGCCTAATGCTTCAACATAAGCAATGTGGGGATTGTCGAGACCATCTAAGGCGATGGCAATTCCTGCGGAGAATACTGACGTCGCGGCGTGTTCCCGGGTCCAAGCTCCGCCACTCTTTGTTGCGTATTCGATTTCTGAGGTATGGACCAGAACAACGTGAGGGGTCCCTTGATGATCAAAGCAGGCAAGTCGGTCTGGGGAATAGTTTTCGTAACTGGTCCTTTGAAGAGAGCGTTCTCCTGCTTCCCATTCCCCATTTTTTGTGGAGGCTGAAAATACGATATGTAGGCTAGGCAGTTGAAAACTATAGAATGTGGTCAAGAGTTCCCCCTCGTTGTCCGTGTCAACACCTAAAGGGTGGAGATGATTTCCTGAGGAAGGGACGTTTGATGACACCCATGTCGGCGCTCCCTGGACCCCGCACGTTGTCCAGAGGAGAAAAATAACAGTGCCTATTTTAATGGACAAATTACTTGGTCTCATCCTGCCTCCACAAATTAAATAGACATAAAGCACCTTCTGGAGGGTATCCCCCGTTTGACTTTCTCGCAAGGCTTAATTCGTGTTGCTCCCCATTTTGACAATACCATACCGCGGTGAGGGATCCAACCGAAAAAATCGCGTAGGGAAAGGGGGGAATTTGACCGGCTTTTGTTGGGAAAATAAGGGATGCGAAAATAGAATTCCCGATGTAGAATAAGACCGATCGTAACCGTTCAGGGGGACAAGCCCTTTTGAAATAAAATATTGCGCATTTACCGTCGACAACGAAAAGCATTGAGGGGTTGTACTTTTGGTAAATATATTCTACAGTTCTCGACATGGCACTGCCGAAGACAATTGCACGGCTCACACGGGAAACGTTAGAGCTTCGCAGCAAGGATGAACTGATCAATTTGGTTTTGGCTCTGGCCCCCTTGATTGAACGTGTGGACGCTCTTGAGCGGGAAGTGGCGGAGCTGAAAGCGCGGTTGGGACAGAACTCTCGGAATTCGTCAAAACCGCCATCGACGGATCCTCCGGGGACGGAGCGCCCGGAGAAGGAGACCAGCGGACGGCGTCCTGGGGGACAGCCGGGCCATCCGGGAGCGTCGCGGGCGTTGGCGGCGACAGTGGATGAGGTCGTGGAACTCAAACCCGATCGGTGCGGGCATTGCGACCTGACCTTGGGGGGAAGCGATCCTTCGCCAGACCGGCATCAGGTGACGGAATTACCTCCGGTGGTCCCGCACATCACGGAATACCGGCAGCACACTCTGGTCTGCGGGAAATGCGGGCATCAAACGCGAGCCGCCTTGCCGGAAGGCGTTCCAGTGGGCCAGTTTGGTCCCCGGCTTCTGGCGACGTCGGGTCTTTTGACTGGGGCGTATCATCTGAGCAAACGTGGGGCACAAGAGATTTTACGTGACCTCTTCGGTGTGGATGTGTCATTGGGGGCGTTGAGCGGGTGTGAGGAAAAGGTGGGGTCGCTCCTGGAAGCCCCGGTCTC
>JAEURZ010000015.1 GCA_016788905.1 Elusimicrobiota bacterium | reverse complement strand
GTTCCTCCTTGCCCTTTAATGTACCTGTTACCTATGTGCCCGGTCTATTCTGTTACCACTGTACCCGGTTTATACCCTTGATGTTCCCTCTCCCGCGAGCGGGAGAGGTGGGCCGCAGCCCCAGGTGAGGGTGGGGTTTAGAACGAGTGGGCCCCATGGGGCCCCAGAACCACCGTCCACTGAAGGTACCCCAAATTTTCCGTTTCGTTTCCGGGAAGATCTTTCCGCGTCCATTGAACCCGAAACCGATTAAACTCGGACAGGGAAAAAGACACGTAGGGAGCCACCGCCCGGGTGATGTGAGGGGTTTCATTCGAACGGATTTCCGGGTCTTCCAGGTAGTCCCCCCGGACCCCCATCCGCCAGCGTTTCCCCGTTTGAACTTCCACGTAAGAGTAACCTCCCCGACGATTGATCCGGGCGGCGGGGGATTCTTCGTTCCCATCCACAGGATGGTAAAGGGGAGCCAGGGTCTGATCCGTGTAAAGTCCTTCCGTTCGCCAGAGAACGGACCGGTAAGACCCCTGGGCCAGGGGTTTCCAACGGAAAGTGAGGTCCACGGCCCCCAACCGTTTTCGATTAAAATCGTGAACCACCGCGCCATTTCCATCCACCACATCTTGGGGTTCATGCAGAGCCCCGGAGAACCCCCATTCCAGATTGGCGGATTCGGAAAGATCGGCGTAACCCCGCACCTTCACCACCTGGGCAAAGTTTCGGAGCCGCTGAGCCGGAGTGTGTTCTTCCACGAAAACCGGAACCGTGACAACATTCTCCTGATCGTCTGTCAGGGTAGTGGTCGGCCCGTCCCCGTGTGAATCCCCATGCCCATGTTCCCCCCCCAGATCTTGAAGGAGCGCGTAGGTCGCTTCGGTGAAAAACCCGAACGGAGAAAACAACCGGCTCAATTCAACCCCGGAACTGGTCAGACGCCCTTCCCCCAGGAAAGCGTCCAACGCCAAAGGGGAATCCACTTGGGGCAATTCATGCGGGTGCACCATGTTCAGCCGACCGAAGGTCGCCCGAAACTTCCCCCCGCGGGCCTGGAACCCGAAAGGCAGGGAGTGGAGGGTAACAAATCCTTCTTCCAGTTCCGGTGCTGCCCCCCCATCGTTCATCCCCCCAATAAAGAAATCAGCGCGCGCGTAGGGATCGATTTCCGCTTGAAGACCAATTTCCACTTCCCTCAAGTGAAACCCATCCCCCGTTTGGCTGGGATCCCCACCGGTCCCAGTTTTTCCGACAAAGTCGGCAATGACACTGATTTTTGGATTAAGCGCGTTGGCGGTGTTCGAACGCATCCAGGAAGCCCCTTCAGCCAAGACCAACGAACTGCCCCCCAGCAAACCTATAACGCAAGCGAACCGCTTGAAAACGATCATCCCAATCCTCCGTCAATAATGAGATAACCCTCCCTTTTCAGGAAGGGGTGACACACATGATTTAAACGGAAGGATTCGGAGGAGCGCGACCGAAAGGGAAAAGATACGGGCGTGATAAAAGCGAAGGAGAAGAGTAAAAAAATACCTGCCGAACAGACAACGTCGGTTGGGTAAACGAAGTCTCTGGAACATTGTCGGCCCCTGCCGGACCGGAAGCCCGGGCGCAAAAAGAACAATCTTCGTGGGGGTGATAAATTCCCGCGTCATGGGCGCTGTGGTGGTGAAAGGCCTGGACCCCAAGGAGTCCCAGCCATCCAACAGCCAGCCACAGCGCCCGCGCGGTTTTCATTGGAAGAGAAGAACGACGATTCGGACTGTTATTTTACCCGTTCAATGGTCACTTTCTTCATGGACAGGGTCTTTGTAGGACGATCGTTGGGATCCCGGGGCGCTTTGGAGATCGCGTCCGCCACCGATTGGCCTTCGACCACTTCGCCGAAGATGGAATGACGGTCGTTCAACCAGGTCGTGGGTGCCACGGTAATGAAGAATTGGGACCCGTTTGTTCCCGGCCCCGAGTTCGCCATGGCCAAAATGCCCTTGCGGTCAAACCGCAGGGATTTATCGAACTCGTCTTCGAATTGGTAGCCCGGCCCGCCCGTCCCCTGCCCCTTGGGATCCCCTGTTTGGATCATGAAATCCGGGATCACACGATGAAAGACAATGCCGTCATAGAAAGGACGTTTAACCATTTCTCCCGTCTTAATATCTTTGAATTCTTTCGTCCCTTCGGCGAGTCCAACAAAGTTCGCCACGGTCTCCGGCGCCTTCTCCGGAAACAATTTACAAACGATGGTGCCCAATTCTGTTTCGATCACAGCGTAGGTTCCTGCTTGTTTTTTCCAACCGTCAGCGGCCATAAGTGCTCCTGTGCTTAAGAATATCGCCAGAGCGGCGATGATTTTTATTCGATTCATAGGTGGTTCACCTCGTGGTGTTGGTCTGGGACGACTCGAACAAAGCGTCGGATAATTGCCCGCGCGTCACGGGACAGGTGGGGCAATACACATCGTAGGGTCGGGAGGGTTCCGGTTGACCCGTGGTCTCGGGCAAAGACACCGTTCCCGCCATCGTGAGAAAACTCATGGATTGGGTGGGATCATTGGTTTGAACCCGAACCTGCTTCAACATATTCCCCAATCGTCCCTGGGAATCAAAACTGACCTGGATCTGAGCCAACTCCCCCGGGGCAATTAGCGATTGGGTCGGTGACGCCGCCGTACACCCACAGGTGGTCTTAATGGACTCGATCTTGAGGGGCGTATCCCCCGTATTTTTCAAAGAAAACGTATGGGTCACCGTAGACCCCTGGGGCAAAACCCCAAAATCAAACTGGGTCTCCGAAAACTCCACCCGAGGCCCCGCCCAAAGGCCCACAGGCAAAAGAAGAATGAGAAAGACAGCGTGTTTCATACACGACAAGTTTACCAAATCAAGAATTATTCTGAACGTCGACGTCGGGGACGTCGGGGTCAAGTCTTGACTTTCCATTCATAAGAAAGTCACGCGGGAAGGCCCCACTGCAAAAAGATAAAGTGTCACACGTCTTTCAAAACTTCCATCAGGCCTATAGCCAGGCGGTTCCATTCGCGCTTGGAAATCGAGAGGGGTGGGAGGATGACGATCACATCGCCAAGAGGACGAAGCCAAACCCCTTTCTTTAAAAGGGATCTGCACACCTGGTTTCCCATCCTTAAACCGCTGGGGTAGGGTTGCCCTGTTGTTTTGTTCTTCACCAACTCCATTCCCCCCATGAACCCGGCCTGACGAACGTGCCCGACGTGGGGAAACAGCGCAACTTCCCGAAGAAATTCCGTCAACCATTGCCTCTTTTCATTCAAATGGGGAAGAGTTTTCTCTTTCCGGTAGAGGGATAGATTTTCCAAAGCCACGGCGCAAGCAAGTGGATTGGCTGTGTAACTGTGGCCATGGAAAAAGGTCTTAAAATCTTCAAAGCGACCCAGGAAAGTCCTATATATTTTTTGTGTTGTTAGCGTGGCCGCCAAGGGGAGATACCCTCCTGTGAGAGCTTTAGCCACGCAAAGGAAATCAGGGCGAACGCCCTCATGCTCTACGGCAAACATCCGACCGGTTCGACCGAACCCTGTAGCCACTTCGTCCGCAATGAGCAAAACGTTATGTCGCCGACAGAGTTGTTCAAAACCCTTTAAATACCCCTGGGGCATCACGCGCATACCCGAGGCCCCTTGAACAATCGGTTCCACGATGGCCGCCGCCAAACGTGGCCCCCGGGTTTTCAAAATTTTTTCTGCCCCGCGAAGACACTCCCATCGACACCCTGTTGCGGTTCTCAAATCCCCAGGCCGAGGGGCCTTCACATCGGTGGGCTCATCACCTGTCCTCAGTTCCGCTTGAGGTTCTTTTTTCCGAAAGGGGCATCGATAACAATGGGGTGCCGGGGCGAAATGGGATTTAAAAAGAAGCGGGCGAAAGGTTTTGTGAAATGCGGCCATACCACCGACAGATACGGCGCCCAAGGTGTCCCCGTGGTAGGATCCAGAAAGGGCGAGATATTCCGGTCGGTCTTCCCCCCGATGGACCCAAAATTGAAACGCCATTTTAAGAGCCACCTCGACAGAGGTGGCGCCGTTATCCGAATAAAAAACCCGCTGAAGACCCGGCGGAGATATATCCACCAACGCCTGCCCGAGTCGCGCCGCAGGCTCATGGGTTAACCCGAGAAACGTGGTATGGGCCATGCGTGAAAGTTGACGCCGGACAGCCCGATCCAGGGCGGGGTGCCGGTGCCCATGGGCCGTCACCCAGAGTGATGAAACCCCGTCCACATAACGACGCCCCCGAGCGTCCGTCAGGATCGATCCTTTGGCGGATCGAATAACGATGGGATCACCTTTTTCCCACTCCGACTGCTGTGTGAACGGGTGCCAAAGATATTTCTTATCCAGCTCCTCAACACTCTTCTTTTTCATGGGATAAGAAAATCCGTTTGGAAGGCTTCCCAGAGGACCCGTTTCGCTTTGTTTTCCCGAACGCGTGTGGACGTGTGAGGGACTTCCGTCACGGGGATTCCCGTTATTTTTTTAAGGAGCCGGCCATTGCTCTCTTCAGACAAATCTTTACCTTTGTACCCGTTTAAAAGGATTCGACGGATAGAAATTCCTCGATTTTTAAGCGCCTCAACGGTGAGAAGCGTATGGTTCAGGGTGCCTAATCCGGCCCGGGACACGATCCACACGGGCAGGTTAAGACGAAGGATTAGGTCGACCACCGAATAGGGGCCACCCAAGGGGGCCAAAACCCCGCCCAATCCTTCCACCAAAACAGCGTCGTTCTTTCGCTGGAAAGCCCGAACAGAGACCACCGTTTCTTGAAATGTTTTTTCCACTAAGCGTCGGCCTGTTGTCCCCAATCCGATTTGCGCGGCTGGGGTGAGTGGAAGTCGGCAATACAACAGGGTCGTTTCGTTAAGTTCCCCCTCCTTTCCGGCCGCCTTGTGAAGATTTAGTGCATCGTCAAGATCTCCAGCGGAGAAAGGTTTCAAGACCCCGACACTTTTACCGGATTTCCGAATCATTTCGGCTAAAACACAACCGACAAACGTTTTTCCCACACCCGTATCGGTTGCCGTTAAAAACAGAGAAGGGGTCACGGGATCTTTTCGCCTTTTTCCCGCCAGGAAGACACCACCCGCAGGACACGGTCAATATCCGTTAGGGAGTGGGCGGCTGTCATCGAAAAACGGACCCGACTTTCCCCTTTTGGCACCGTTGGAAACCTGACGGCGGGGGCAAATAGTCCTTCCTCCCATAGCGCGTTAGAAAGAGACAAAGCCCGTGCGTCCTCTCCCACGATCAAAGGGATAATCGGCCCCTGTCCCACCAATCCCAACCCAGACCAGAGCCGCGCGGAAAGATTGAAAAGCCGCTCCCTTCGTTCCGGCTCGTTCTGAACGATCCCAAGAGCCGATTGGGCGGCCCCCACCGCTGCCGGAGCCAATGCCGTAGAGTAAATAAAGGAGCGGGCTCGGTTTATAGCCCATTGAATTAAGGGTTTCGAGCCGCAGATAAATCCACCCTGGGCTCCGAAAGCTTTGGAAAGTGTCCCCATACACACATCCACCTGGGAGACCACCCCCTGTTCGTTCACCCAGCCGCGGCCCTCGGGACCCCACACCCCGGTGCCATGGGCTTCGTCCACATAAAGATGGGCCCTGTATTTCTGACACACCGAAACCAATTCCTTCAGTGGGGCCCGGTCCCCATCCATAGAAAAAACACTTTCCGTCAAAACCCATCGATTTCCAGACCCCGAAACCCGGCCCAAAGCACGGGCCAAATCTTCTGGATCGTTGTGACGAAAGACCCGCACCCGAGCCTTTGCAAGGCGCGCGCCATCCACCAAAGACGCGTGGGCCAACCGATCCAAAAAAAGGATGTCCTCAGGACCAGCCAAAGCCGGAATCATACCCAAATTGGCGTGATATCCCGAAGGGAACAACAAAGAAGCTTCGCTTCCTTTAAATTGCGCCAAGGAAGTTTCCATTTCTTTATGAAGAGCCAATGTCCCCCCCATCAACCGGGACCCCGTCGATCCCGCCCCCCATTGGGCCGCGGCCTCAGCCGCGGCACGACGAACACGGTCGTCTTCCGCCAAACCCAGATAGTTGTTGGAGGAAAAATTTACGATCTCTCTCCCATCCACGCGCGTGCGCGCGGCCGGGACTTCTTGAACGGTACGTGGACGGCGGAGACGATTCTCTTCCTCCAAACGGGCCAGGGCGGAGGTGAGATTCAGTTCGAGGGAAGTGGGGTTCAATCGGGATGCCCCAGCACCACAGCCGACAACGTGCCCCCAAATCCATAGGACAAGGAAACCGCCCGGCGAACGAGAACAGAACGGGTCTCATTCGCCACGAAATCCAACCGATCGGTTTCGGGGTTAGTCAAATGGAGTGTCGGCGGAACCCGTTGGTCCCGAAGAGCCAGAAGCGTAAACCCAATTTCCACCGCCCCCGTGGCCCCCAAAAGATGCCCTGTGGCGCCCTTGGTGGAAGAAAGGGGGGGGGAACCGTTTCCATAGAGAGAAATAAGCGCTTTCGATTCCAAAGAATCGTTTAAAATCGTTCCCGTCCCGTGGGTATTCACGTAATGGATCGACTCCGCAGAAACTCCTGCCCGTCCCAAAGCCCGCCGAAAGCTCGCGGCCATCCGATCACCATTCGAATTGAACCGCGTGGCGTGATGGGCGTCGGAAGAAAAATCCCCCCCCATCACCCGCGCCAGAATCGGGGCTCCCCGGGCGACCGCGCCTTCCATGGACTCCACGATAAAAACAGCCGCGCCTTCCCCCATCAGAAACCCATCCCGATCTCGGTCGAAGGGGCGCACTCGTCCCGCTTTGGAGATGACCCCCATCCGGTGAAACCCCGCTTGATAAAGAGGATGAAGAGCACTTTCCGAAGCTCCAGCCAAAACGAAGTCCGCCCGCCCTTCTTCAATCCATCCCGCCGCCGCCAAAAGGGATTGAGTCCCTGTCGCGCACGCCGCGGTGAGATTCATCACGATTCCTTGGGCGCCAAAACAACGAGCCACCGCGGTCGGAACCTCTTCCGGCGACCGCCAAACACCGCTGTTGCCCAGGGGAGGTAACGGCTTGCTGGAACTGACCACACACCCCAACCGGTCCGGATCAACGTGCGAAAGATCCGACTGACCCCACGCTTCCCGGGCGGCCTTTAAGGCCAACTGAATCGCCCGTGTTTCCCCATCTTCTTCTAAAGGGACCCGCCCGCCTTCAGGAGAGACGGCCGATCGACCTTCGGTCAATGCGTGCCAACTGGATTCCCGATCCGCCCCGAGCGGAGTCAGCAACCCCAACCCCGTAATGACGGCCTGTCGCCCGCCTCCCATCAGAGAACGCGTGAATCAATATTAAATATTTGTCCGGACACCGTAAGCGTTTCCGAAAGGGACAAGACGAATCGTTCCAGATCCTCCACCGCTGTGGTTCGCCCAAGAGCATGTTCCGAAACCACTTTTTCTCTGTGGGCGACCGGGATCTGTTGCCCCATTTCCGTCAGGTGGAATCCTGGAAGGATCCCGTTCACTCGGATATTAAATCGACCCAATTCCCGGGCGGCTGCTTTGGTGAGCCCCATCAACCCGGCTTTAGCGGCGGCATAGTTGGCGCATCCCACACCACCCTTTACCCCGACAATGGATCCGATATTAAGAATGAACCCGCCTTTATCTCGTGTCATGTGCCGAGCGGCCGATTGAAGACAATAAAACGGTGCGGACAAATTGGTGTCGATAACATCCCGCCACTCCTCCAAAGACATTTTGGCGATGGTGCGATCCCGTGTCACTCCGGCGTTATTGATCAGTCCATCCAGCCGACCCCATTTCCGGACAACGGCATCCACCAGGGCCTGGGCCTGTGGGAGGTCGGAGACGTCCGCCTGGAACGCCTCGGCCTTCCCCCCCTGCCCCTGGATCTCACTCACCACAGTTTCCGCCTCCGCCTGGCGTGACCGGTAGTTAACGGCAACAGCATGCCCCGCACGACCGAAGGCCAGGGCCAAACGACGCCCCAGACCGCGACTGGCCCCCGTAATAAGTATGTTCATTGATTTAATGAGGAAGAAAAAACTATTGACGCGTGGCGCGGGTAACCAGTTCCACCTGTGGGTCCTGGGCCATGGGGGACTTCACATCGTCCCCCACCACCTCAAACCCCATATCCTGAATCATCCGCCGATCCGCATCTGCCGATTGGCCCTTCGTGGTCAGGTAATCACCCACAAAGATAGAATTAGCCACATAAAGACCTAGGGTCTGAAGAGACCTCAGGTGAAGTTCCCGTCCCCCTGCAATGCGAAGTTCCATGGAGGGATTGACCAAACGGAATAAACACAGGATCTTGAGACACCGGTTCGGGGTCAGTTCGTTTGTCCCCTGAAGCGATGTCCCAGGCATCGGGATTAAAAAATTGATCGGGATAGAGTCCACCCCCGTCTCCCTCAAACGAAAAGCCACATCGATCACGTCCGCGAGCGACTCCCCCATCCCAAAGATGGCGCCGGAACAGGGGGAAAGGGCAGCGGCTTTGGCCTTTTCAACGGTGTCCACCCGATCCTGATAGGTGTGGGTGTGACAGATTTTTTCGTAATGGGATTCGCTGGTGTTCAGGTTATGATTGTAAGCGTCGACCCCGGATTTTTTGAGCTGATCGGCCTGCCCTTCTTTCAGTAACCCCATGGAGGTACAAATCTCAAGACGGGGATGACGTTCTTTCACCCGCCGAACGGATTCGTTTAATGAAACCAAATCTCGCTCAGACGGTCCCCGCATGGATGCCACTAAACAAAGCCGCGCGGCCCCCGCCGACACCGCCCGATCGGCCAGAGCAAGCACCTCATCGGAAGAGAGAAAGGTGTATTTTTCGATGGGAGCTTTTGAGATCTTCGACTGACTGCAATAGGAACAATCCTCAGCGCAAAGCCCAGACTGGAGGTTCACTAAAAAGTTCATTTTAACTTTCCGCCCAAAATGGGCCCGACGAACCCGATGGGCCGCGGAGATTAAATCCAAAAGCTCCTCATCCGGCCATTCTAAAACGGCGCGCGCCTCTTCCCGAGACAAAGGCTCGCCGGCCAGACTTTTCAAACTCAGGTCGTGTGCGTTACAGGATTCAAGCAAGGGCATGGATTATCCTCCGTCGAAAAGTGAGGAATATTGAACCAAAGCCCCAAGCGAATGTCAACCGAATACGAACCCCCCATGGTTGACATTCTTCTGGGTTTTAGATCGAAACCAGCGGGAGAACGACTACGGAGATCAGGAGGGGTCGAGGAGGTCTTTCAAAACGCTTGTGTTCAGGTATTCTGTTTTCGTGTGGGTTTTTCGGTAGACAACGACAAACTCCAATCCAGTCAAAAAATGATGGGCCGTCTCCGTGGGCTTTGCCCAGACGACCCGTCCCACAGCCGAAATAGGTCCTTTCTTTTCCACGTGAAAGGAAAGAGCCAGGTTAGTCCCTTTGGGAAGTTTTTCCGCCAATACGAGACAAGCCCCTGTCGGGCTAATGTTATCCACCTTGGTTGGAACCGTTGGCAGCGCGGCCTGGGACGCCACAAGTGGAGCGTCCGGAAGAATTTTATACAGGATGGGAAGGGTTAAATCAATGCGCGGATAGCGTCGATTTTCCGAATCCCCAACCGCGTCATCCTCCGCCGCCACATGAAGGTGCGGTGATCGGGGTGGGGCGGGGATCTCCGCCTCCCGTCGAATGCCTTCCATGGTCCAATGGAATTCGTGCGGCTCTGGTCCTGGCAACGCTTTTTCCTTCACCGTCGTCTCTCCTCCCCAAGACGTTCGGCCCCACGAGGACACGGGGCCCGTCCATGCCTAAACCTAACCCCAATTCAAAAGAAATGCAAGGGAAAATAAATTACATTTCTTCCGGCGCGTCGACCCCGAGGAGGGATAACCCATTGCGAATCGTCATTCGAACCCCATCCACAAGAGCCAACCGGAAAGGACCCTGATCATCCGATGCATTCAGAACAGGGCAATTTTCATAAAAACGATGAAAGTCCCCCGCCAGCTTCAGAAGGTAATCGGTCACATGATGAGGAGTTAAATCCCGCGCGCACTGATCCAGCACGTCCGGGAAAGTGGCCAACCGAATAAGAAGGGCCCGTTCCGTCGGGTGAAGAACGGCGGGTGTAGTAAACACCGTGGCCTCTGTTTCCACCGAACGAACCCCACGTTTCTCCGCCTCGCGAAAGAGCGAACAACAACGGGCGTGAACATATTTCACATAAAACACGGGGTTGTCGGAGGCTTGCCGTTTTGCCAAATCCAAGTCAAACTCCAACTGACTGTTGGGACCCCTGAGGGCAAAGAAAAACCGAGCCGCGTCCTTGCCCACCTCGTTGACCACCTCGGTCAACTTCACAAACTCTCCTGTCCGGGTGGACATGGCCACGGGTTTCCCTCCCCGAACGAGACTCACCAACTGATACAGCAAGATCGTAAGCCGGGCGGGATCATGCCCCAAAGCCTGGGTGGCCGCCTTCACACGGGACACATAACCGTGGTGATCCGTTCCCCAGATATCAATTAAGCGGGTGAACCCCCGCCCAAACTTTTCATGATGATAGGCAATATCCGAGGCGAAGTAAGTGAGACGCTCATCCTGTCGTTTCAGAACGCGGTCTTTATCATCTCCGTATTTGGATGAGAGGAACCACAACGCCCCGTCTTCCTCTTTCAGATCACCCCGATTACGAAGTTCCGCAAGGGCCGCGTCCACGCGGCCTTCTTCAAAGAGGCGGGATTCAGGATACCACGTGTCGTGAGCCACACCGAACGCGGCCAAATCGGACCGAATTCCATCTAAGATAAGAGCTAACCCTTCGTCACGAAAAAAAACGATCCCCTGAGGACGCTCCGATCCCTTAGGAAAACGCCGCATGACATCGCGCGCCACATCCACGAGATAATCCCCTTTATAAAGATCATCGGGATTTTTTTTGGAATAGTCGACCTTCTCCTGTTCGGTCAGATAAGAAAGGTCTAATACATCGGCCCGCCACATGATGGACGCCCCCAAATTCTCCATCTGATTGCCCACATTATTCACATAATATTCAGTGGTGACATCATACCCCAAGTGCCGATAGATACGCGCCAGGGAATCCCCTAGCGCCGCCCCACGGCCGTGCCCCACATGAAGAGGACCGTTGGGATTGGCGGAAACGAATTCAATCAGGACCCGCTCACCCGCTCGGATTCCTTGGCGGCCATAATCGGACCTTTTCAACAAAAGGTGGCGAAGTTCCTCAGTCAACCATCCCACACTCATCGTGAAATTCAAAAATCCGGGCCCCGCCACTTCCACTTTTTCCAGGACGGAACCGGTCGCCACGTGGGAGACAATTTCCTGAGCCACTTGACGTGGTGATTTTCGGACACTGGGAGCCAAAACGAGTGGCCAATTGGAAGCAAAATCCCCCGGGATATTGGCCGGGGGGACCTCCACCAGCGCTTCCCCCATTGGGAGGGGAGGATTTTGTCCTGCCGCCCATCGCTTGGCGGCCTCTGCAAGAACCCGGCGTACGGTCTCTTTCATCGTTTTTTCTTCCGGGGGGAGGATTCCAACTTTGATTCGTTTTCTTCCCAGGCCACCGGCCGCGCCGATTCCCAAAGCCGCTCCAAATCATAATACTCACGCAACGCTTCACTCATCAGATGCACGATCAAACCTCCATAGTCCAAAACACGCCAGGACACACGCCCGCCGCCGTCGCGACGAACACGCCCCGTTCCCAAAACAGGGGTAACACAACGATCAATTTCCTCCTCCACAGCCGAGGCGTGGGCCGAGGACTCCACTGTGGCTACAATAAAATAATCCACGATGGAAGAGGAACGGCCCACATCGTAAAGACTCACCTGCTCGGCTTTTTTATCGTCAGCGGCCCGCGCGGCCACCTGAGCCGCACGAAAGAAGGAAATCCGTCGTTTCATCATTTAAAAATCAATGGAACTTTGACGCGCGCGGGCCAACCGTTCCTGAGCGTTTTTCTCTAAACGCAGAGAAGCGTTTTCGAAGGCAGGAGCCACCAAATTCACCACTCCGGCCAACACCCGTCGCTGGGTGGTGGTGAAATAGCCCGGTTCTCTTTCATGCCCGAAAATGAGATTCCCAACAGGACGTCTTTCCCCCATAACTGGAGCCGCAAGCACAGAACAAAAAGAAGGCCAGACCGACCGAGTGGGCCGATCGAACCGATTGTCAGAACGCCATTCCCCAGACAAAACACATTCCCCTTTTTCCGCCATCCAATGGAAAAGAGGGTCCGCATCCGTTCGCGAATCCACCGCGGACTTTTCCCACACCCCCGTCCCCACCACACGCTCATACTCCCCGGAAAATTCGTTCCACAAATAGAAAGCGGCGCTCACGGGCTCGTCGAATCCCCGCGCGAGGATTTCGGTTAAGCGGCCCGCCAGAGTGGTCGCGTCCAGGTTTTGGGCCAACAGGCCCCCCACGTCAAAGAGCAAGATCATCTCTCGCGTGGTTTGGCGCAACCTCCCCGTCAACGATTGAACAAAGGGAAGAAAAAAACGAACCGGGATTTTCGCATCCTCCGCCAACCAAGCCCGCAGTTCTTCCGCTGGGAGAGAAAGGACGGTGGAAGGCTCCTGGGTGATCGCGGACGCGGACCGAGGGGCTTTTTCCAAAAGAGACATTTCTCCAAAGAAATCACCGGACACAAGCACCGACAGGGTTTTAGACGTCCCTTTATTTTTGTCCACGCTCTTTTGAATGGCCACACGGCCTTCCATTAAAAAATACAGAGCGTCTCCCTCCTCTCCTTCTGAAAATAGGGTGTGCCCCGCCGGGAACGAGGCTTCGGTAAGTTTCGCGGCCAAGCGAAGTCGGGTTTCAGGGGGAACACCCGTAAAAAAAGGAATGACCGCCAATCTCTCGACAGTGATCACCCGTGACCTCCCCCAAACGGTCGAGAGACCGGAGACCCGGGGATCCCCACAATCCCTTCGGTCTGAAGACGAATCTTGAGATCGTTGGGGTTAGGGGAATAGGAGAGGGCTTCTTCCACCGTCACCGCGTTCCGAGCAATCATCGCCAACAAGGCCTGATTAAACGATTGCATTTTATAGTATTCGGCAGAGTCTTCAATCGCTTTCCCTATGGAACCCACTTTATTGTCTTCAATCAACTTTTGAATGGTCGAGGTGTTGATCATGATTTCCAGTAGGGCAATACGCCCCCCCCCGCCGGCCTTGCGAATCAGCCGTTGAGCCACAACACCCAGAAGACATTTCGCCAATTGCAACCGGATTTGATTTTGTTGCTCGGGAGGAAAAGTGTCAATAATACGGTCGATGGTTTGTTTGGCGTCGTTGGTATGAAGAGTCCCTAAAACCAAGTGACCGGTTTCCGCGGCGTTCATGGCCGTGGTCATTGTTTCCGGGTCACGCAACTCACCAATCAAAATGACATCGGGATCCTGACGAAGGGCACGTCTCAATCCTTGGGCGAAGTCGTGCGTGTCGGTACCCACTTCCCGCTGATTGATCACAGCCAACTTGTCTTCAAAAACATATTCGATCGGGTCTTCCAGTGTCATCACATGGACCCGTTGGGTGTTGTTGATGTGATTGATCAACGCGGCCTGGGTGGTGGTTTTTCCTGAACCTGTCGGTCCGGTCACAAGGAAAAACCCCTGGCGGCGCTGAAGCATTTCCTTTAAAACAGGGGGTAACCCTAAATCATCCAAAGAGGGAACTTGAGCGGGAATCAATCGAAAAACCGCCCCCACGGCCCCCTTCTGATAGAAAGCATTACCCCGAAAACGAGACACCCCGCGAAGGAAAAAAGAAAAATCCAATTCCCGCTCCCGCTCCAACACAGCGCGTTGATTCGAATTAATCAAGGCAAAAACGAAACTCATCACGTCGTCAATTTCCAAGGGGTTTTGACCCTCAACAGGGATCAGCTCACCATTGAGTCGAAGCATGGGGGCACGCCCGACCTTGAGATGCAAATCACTGGCTCCGCGACTGTGGACTTCTTTCAGGAGCTCATGAATGGTGAGGAGTGGGGCCATGTCAGTAGACCGGGTTCCGCGGCCCGCCCCGCCCGCCGGGCGAACGGCCCGTGAGATCCTTCAATTTTTCGGGGTCCGAGGATTTGGCGAGCGCGTCATCAAAAGACACCGTCCCCGCGTTCACCAGTTCCGCCATGGACCGATCCAGTGGGACCATGCCAAATTTAGATCCCGTATCGATCGCGCTGTAAATCATGTGTGTTTTTCCCTCACGAATAAGGTTGGAGATGGCCGGTGTCACCACCATGATTTCACGGGCGGCCGCGCGACCTGTGCCATCGGCTGTGGGAAGGAGGGTTTGGCAAAGAACGCCTTTCAAGACCGTGGACAGTTGAACCCGAACCTGTTGTTGCTGATGGGGTGGAAAAACATCAATCACCCGATCCACCGTTTGAGCGGCATCGGTGGTGTGTAACGTGGCAAAACAGAGGTGCCCGGTCTCTGCGGCGGTCAAAGCCAAGGAGATGGTTTCAATATCCCGCATTTCGCCGATCAAGATGACATCGGGATCTTGCCGAAGAGCGTGTTTCAGGGCGTCTTGAAAACTGTGGGTGGAGGCCCCCACCTCCCGTTGACGGATGACACACCGCTTCGGTTCATAAACGAATTCGATCGGGTCTTCAATCGTCAAGATATGTTGGCGCCGGGCTTGGTTGATCAATTCGATCAGACAAGCCAAAGTTGTGGATTTTCCCGCGCCGGTCGCGCCGGTCACCAACACTAAACCGCGAGGAAGGTTAGCGAATTCCAACGCCGCCGGAGAAAGTTTAATCTCATCGGGCGTGGGTATTTTCGAGGAAATCACCCGAATGACGCAATCAATCCCGTTCATTTGAAGGAGAACGTTCACCCGAAAACGAGCCAGGCCAGGAATCGCAAAGGAACAGTCCAGCTCCAATTTGTCCTCAAACACTTGTTTTTGTTCATCGTAAAGAATGGAATAAATCATGCGTTTGGATTCTTCAGCGGTGACAACGTCAAACCCAACCAATTCCACCATCTCACCATTCACACGGGTCATGGGAGCACGCCCCACCAAGAGGTGGACGTCGGAAGCCCCTTGTTTCACCGCGGCACGTAAAATTTCAATCATTTCCATATTTATTTTCCTCCGCGCGAATCGGTTGAATCGAAATCGTCGCCCAACACCACGTCCACATCGGTCCGCAAACCAGGATTCACGTCCGAGTAGAGGGATCCAACACCCAAGACATCGGCCACCCGGCGTGCTCGATCAAACCGGCCGGAGCGATCAATGACGCGACTTTTATTCTGGCGCCCATTATAATTGCCCCAATCCACCACGTCAAATCCCGCCACCCGAAGTCGGCGCACAACGGAAAAAGCCAACCCCGACCGTCCTGAAGCGTTCCACACCTTGACCGTCACCCGGGGCCCCGCTTCTGATTTTCCGGAATGGGAACGGGGAAGATCCTCTTGCGGCGCCCCCGCGCCCCCCGTTGGCTCTTCAGAAGAAAAAGAGTCCAAAACAGAAAGGCCTTCTTCACCTCCCCCCACGCTCAGACGCTCCAAGACAAAAGTGGTCCGTTCCACATCCATCTCCCAAGCCGCTCCGTTCGGTCGGCCCGGAAGCAAAACCGTATTGACCCCGCTCGACGTCAGGCGCCGAGCCTCCGCCGCCAGAAAAAGAAGGTCCCAAAAAGAAAGGTTAGTGTGTACCGCTTTAGAGACCTCCCAAATGGCGCGGGGCCCCCGCCAAACGATCTCAGGCGACACCAACCGTTTAGAAAGAGCACGAACAAATTCCATCTGCCGAAGAATTCGCCCACGGTCCCCGCTTCGGCCTCGATAACGAACAAACCCGAGAGAGTCCTCGCCTTGCAGGTGTTGCAGTCCCGTGGCCAGATGAACGTGAAAATTCCCCGCTTTATCATCGTAATCCATCGGTTCGTCAACGGAAAGAGTGACCCCACCCAAACGATCCACCAGACGGCGAAACCCTTCAAAATCCACCTGAACGTAGTAGGTGGGGGTCAGCACGGCCCCGGCTTTATGAAAGAGATGGCCAACGGCTTCGCACACTTTCTCCGCCGCCACATGGGCCCCCCTTTTCTGGGCGAAGTGGTAGGCGAACACTTCGTTTATACGCCGAAAACGGTATCCCGGCAAGTTTATTTTTGTGTCCCGGGGAATGGAAACGATATCCACCTGGTTCCTCGACGGACGGTAAATCCACACCAAAAGCGTATCCGAATGGGGGGCGTGCTCTGCCAAATCCGTTCCAAGGACCGCCCCGGTGAGGGGATCTCCGCGTCGCAGAGCGCGGGCCACCGGAGACAGCGACGCGAAAACAGCCAAAACCAGAACGACCAGCGCCCCCAAGGACGCCACCCCCCGAAAGAAACGGCTTCCTCCTGATCCCTTTGTCATAACGTCCCCTTCAATAAACCGTTCCACATGGACACCGTGAGGGGATGAACGAACCCTCCCCGTTGTAAGAGGAATTGCAATTTAAACGCCACGGCCAACCGGAGAGCCGCCTCCAAGTCTCTATACGCCAAACGACGAACGCGCCCCGCCGCAACGTAACGGCGATCCTTTGACGAAAAATCCGCCACATAAAGAATCTTATCCAACAAGCCCATCCGCCCATGGCCTAGGGTGTGACGCGCCATAGCCCTGCAGGTAACGGCATCCCGTACGTAACCTTCCCGCGCCGCCCAGTGGGCAGATACAGGGCCGTGAAGGAGCCCTAAACGTTGATGAGTGAGGATCTCTTTAAGACCGGGAACACGCATCCGATGCCGACGAACATACGCCAACAAACGTTTCGGGCTCCACTCCTTGGCCACGTCGTGGAAAAACCCCGCCCGTTCCGCTTGATCGGGATCCGCTCCATGGAGACACGCCAGCGTGACGGACCAACGGGCCACTTCGCGCGAATGGTGGGCGCGGGAGGTAGACAGCAGACGGGACACGACGTTGGAATAGTGGGGTGTCATTCCAGGTTCCTGTAAAGTTTCATTTTCTCGATTTTCTCAGCAACGGGATCCCCCACCCACCGACGAACGGAACGCCCGTCCCGTAAGGCACATCGAATTTCCGTTGAAGAAACAGCGGGGATTCGGGTTCGAAGAAAGACCGCGCCTGTGGAAACAGGGGGCCTTCCCGCGTGGGCGCGTCGGCCCACCACCACCGTACAATGCTTCCCAATTTCGTCCCCACGACGCCACCGGGAAAAAGTGCGCCAAACGTCTTCCCCTAAAATCAATTCCCAGCGTCGTTTGGGGAACTTCTTTCGAAGAAAACGGAGGGTTTGATACGTATACGAGGGACCCGCGCGCCCGATTTCCCAGGCCCCTAAAGAAAGACCAGGTCGTCCCCGGATCGCCGCCCGAACGAGGGCGGCTCGTTCCCGAACAGAAGCAATTGCCCCACGCTTTTTAAAAGGGGACTGGGCCGCGGGAACAAGATACACACGCGCCAAAGACCGCTCCCGCAGAGCGGCGAGCGCCAGGGCCACATGGCCTTTCTGGGGAGGATCAAAAGATCCTCCCAAAATACCGTAAGAGCGGGACGAGGACAAGGGGATTAAGAAGGTTCGGTCCTAGTCCCGAACTTGTCCGGTTCCGCGAATGACGTACTTGGTTGTGGTGAGTTCCCTTACCCCCATGGTTCCACGGGCATGCAACTTTTGTGTTGAAATGCCCATTTCAGACCCCAACCCCAAGGCGCCTCCATCGTGAAGGCGGGTGGACGCATTCAAAAACACCGCCGCGGAATCCACGCCGAGGAGGAACTTTCGCGCGGAGAGATCCTGGGATGTCACAATGGCATCGGAGTGGTGACTCCCATGGGCGTTCACGTGAGCGATTGCTTCCTCGACAGAATTCACCACTTTCATGGCCAGTTCCAAACCTAAGAATTCCGTATCAAAATCCTCTGGCCGCGCGGGGATGACGACGCCCCCACCCCATTTTTGTGTTTCGATGTCCCCACGGACCGTCACGTGGTTTTCCGCCAAACGGCGTACCATGACAGGGATAAAAGTGGGAGCGATCTCCCGGTGAACCAACAACGTCTCCATGGCGTTGCACACGCCTGGTCGTTGGATTTTCGAGTTTAAGGCCACCCGCTCCGCCATACCCAGATCCGCTTCCCGATCCACATAAACCGAACAAAGTCCTTTCCCATGGGAAAGAACCGGAACCGTGGCCATGTCCCGTATCGCCGTGACCATTTCCTCGCCCCCGCGGGGGATCACCAAGTCCACAAATCGATCCATTCGGACCAAATCACGAATAACGGAGCGATCCGTTGTTCCCACCAATTGAATGGCAGCCTGAGGTAACCCCACCTTTCCGAGGGCGTCTTTCAAAACGTTCACCAAAATGGCGTTGGAATCCACCGCCTCTTTCCCCCCACGGAGGACCACGGCGTTTCCAGACTTAAGGCACAATCCCGCGGCATCCACCGTCACATTGGGACGGGCCTCATAAATCATGGCGATCACCCCTAAAGGAACCCGAATTTTCTCTATTTTCAGGCCATTAGGCCGGTCCCAACGGTCCGTCACTTCCGCCAAAGGATCCGGCAAATCGGCCACGTCCCGCAACCCCTGCGCCATGTCCATTACGCGACGTTCGGTTAATGCAAGGCGGTCCAACAACGCTGGAGTTAACCCCGCCCGCCGCCCCGCTTCCACATCAATTTCATTTCGAAAAAGGATGTCGACCTTGTTTTTTTCCAAGGCCTCACCCATAGCTCGAAGAGCTTGATTCCGTTGTTCAGAAGAAGAGGCGGCCAAAAATCGGCTCGCTTCTTTGGCTTGGAGGCACAGGCGAACCAGATCCGGCGTGTAATCGGAGGGGGGCTGACCAACCCTTCCTTTCGGTGTTTTGTTTGTGATCTTTTTTCCCTTTGAATTTCCCATACACGCCCCCTTCTTTCAAAAATACACGAGGTTATTTTATCAGAAACAAAGGGTTTACCGGTTCCTGGGCACACCGGAGAGCGCCCGATCCATGACCCCCTCCTCGGTGCTCCTCAGGCAATGGCCGAGTTCAACCCATTACAGTTTTCCTAGGAATGACGATAACCTAAGTGAACGAGCATGGTCTATCAGCAACGGGTGGCGCCAACGTGGGATCGACAACAGGATAACTTCGGCCATTCTTGCATTAATGACGAGGCGTGCAAAAATGCGAATGGCCGTTCGGTCGTTTCTGCTTTGGTTCTGCGTGGGGGCGCCTCTGGCCGCGGGGGAAAGCCCTATCGCCCTCCCTCTTTTGGATCGCTCAGCGACGGCGGCCGCCCTGGGGGAAGGTGGAGCCCATTTATCCGGCCTTGACGCTTTGGAGGTTAACCCAGCCGGATTGGCGGGAACGGCAAGAGAATGGAACGCCACCTATCGACAAATGCCCCTTGAAATCAGCTTAAATGGGATGGCCTTCGCCCAACAGATTCGTTCATTGAGGACCACCGTGGCGGTGTCGTACACCACCCTGAGGTCGGTCAACATGGAACGACGAGGGGTCGATGGACAACGGGCCGGAACATTTCGACACGAAGAACAAATGATGGGTCTGCACGTGGCCCGGCCTTTCCACAGAAGCGACAAGACCATCGAAGTCGGGGCCGCAATCAAAAGCATTCAATCCCGAATCGCCTCTTACAGCGGAACAGGCCTGGCCATGGACGTCGGGGTCCGCGCCCGATGGAAAGCGCTCCCCTTAACGTATTCCGCCTCCATTTTAAATTTTGGGGAAGGGCCGAAACTCCTCTCGCAAAAATCGGAACTGCCAACCTCCTGTGGCGTGTCCTTGGCGTACCAGGCCCTGGATGATCTCACGGTTTTGGGTGGGGCGGCCCATTTCCCGAAACAAGACATGTCCAGCGCCACGTTTGGAGTGGAGTACACCCTCAGAAGTTTTTTTACCGTTCGGGGGCATTACGCTTTGGGAACAAAATCTGACGGGCGAACGGGATGGGGGAAAATGGTGGGTGGGTTCGGATTGAAACTCGGGAATCTCAAATTGGATTACGCGTTTCAACCCGCGGGAGATGAATTTTCGGAAGCCGGAGTGTCGGGTACGCAACACGCCACGCTCGCGTTCGCGTTTTAAATGAGTCGGAATCAATTGAAGCCGGAAGGGGGGCCTGTGTTTGTTCAGGGATTCAGGCGGAGCCAAGGGCTGAGACCCAGAACCAGGAAAATCCGCCCTTATGTAATTGTTTTCGCGTTGTTGTTCACTCTGGGACTCACCCCCATTTTCACCCACGCCATGGTGAATTCCCCCATTGGGAATGAAGACACACGACGGGATCCAACCCATGCCAAGCGACTTGTTCTTCGGCTTCGGTCCGAATCCGCTACGGGGATGTCCCCCGCAGAAAACATGGTACCCAGACGGGGGCTGAAAGGCGTTCCCCCGAACCTTAAAAAAATCCACACCCGGTGGGGAGTCAAAAGACTAACCCGCGTTCGTCACGAAGCAGATGAAAAAGAAAAATCTATTTCATCCCTAGGGCAAAACCGGCGCGCCAGACGAAGCGCCCTTTCCGGGAGCATAGAAGTCCAGACCCTTCGCGCCCATTTCCGTCGAACGGCGGTGGTCGAATTGGATGCCGAAGCGGATCTGACCCAAGCGTTAAAGGATTACCGGGCAGATCCCTCCGTGGAATGGGCCGAACCCGTTCGACTCTTCCATATCCAAGGAATTCCCAACGACCCCTCTTTCCCTTCCTTATGGGGAATGACAAAAATTCAAACCCCATCGGCCTGGGACCTGACCACCGGCGTGGGTGTGGTGGTGGCGGTGGTGGACACTGGTGTAAATCACACCCATCCGGACCTGACCGCGAACATCTGGGCAAACCCGGGAGAAATCCCCAACAACGGGATAGATGATGATGGGAACGGTTACGTGGACGACACCCGGGGATGGAATTTTGTTTCGAACAACAACGCGCCGAACGACGGACACAGCCACGGGACTCACGTGTCCGGTACCATTGCGGCTGTGGGAAACAACAACGTGGGGGTTATCGGGGTAGCCCCCGGATCCCAAATAATGGCCATCAAAGGATTGGGCGATGATGGGAGCGGTTACGATGCGGACTTGGCCCAGGGGATCGTGTACGCCGCGGACAACGGTGCGGATGTGATCAACATGAGCTGGGGAGGAACCGGTGATTCCCCTGTCATTGAAGAAGCAGTGCAATACGCTCACTCCCTTGGTGTGGTCCTCATTGCCGCGGCCGGAAATTCCGGCATCGACGCCAGCCTGTTCCTCCCCGCAAAATACACCTCTGTCGTGACGGTTTCCGCCTTCAACTCAGTCGATGCCCTGGCTTCCTTTTCCAACTTCGGTCAAAAGATTGATGTGGCCGCGCCGGGAGTCGGAATTCTTTCCACCGTGCCCGGGGGATTTTACAGTTCTTTTAATGGGACCAGCATGGCCAGTCCCCATGTGGCGGGATTAGCGGCCCTGATCCTCTCCCGGTTTCCCACACTTACCAACGAACAGGTGCGACAGGCCTTGAGACGCACAGCCGACGACGTGGGCCCCTCCGGGTTCGATACCCAATCCGGGCATGGACGGATAAACGCACTGAAAGGGGTTCAAGCGGCGTTCCCCCCAAACCTCCTGGTCACTTCCCCTCAACAATTTGAAACCGTGGGGGGGTCCGTCATCGTTAAAGGTTCGGTGTATGGGACGGCCATTGCATCACGTCAACTTTTTTACGGAGTCGGACAGACGCCTTCTCTCTTTCTTCCCGTGGGAATTCCTTTCACTGACCTTGTCACCGATGGCCCCCTCGGAACGTGGGACGTTTCTTCGCTTTCGGAAGGACTGTACACATTGCGCCTAGGGGTGACGGATCTGGCGGGTCTGCTGTCCTCTTACACCGTCTCCCCCATCCGCGTTGATCATACCCCGCCGACGTTTCTGTCGGTGACCCCCACGGACGGGATCGCCCTGCCCGCCACACCAACCAACATCAGCGCCTCCGCCACAGACGCCCACGGCCTTTCTCACATCGCTTTTTACGTTAACGGATCGCTTGTGGCGGTGAGTTCCCCCACCGTTCCCACCAATACCCACAATGCCACTTTTATCTGGAACGCTGGCGAAGCCGGGGGCGGCGCCCATACGTTGACCCTGACCGCCTTTGATGCCGCGGGAAACAAAGCCTCTCGCGATAGAAACGTCACTGTTGTATTGGATAATGTTCCCCCCACTGTTGAGATAACGTCGCCGGCCCCCCAAAGCCATGTATCGGGAACCGTAACGATCGATGCCTCTGCCAGTGATAATGTGACGATTCAAAACGTCTCCTTCCGTTGGGATGGGGGATCTCCCTTTGCCGTTGCCACGACCCCGCCCTACCGAGCGACCCTCTCGACTTTGGGGATGGCCCTGGGCACACACACCTTGACGGCCACCGCACAGGACGGGGCGCAACTTCAAGCGTCTCACAGCATCACCGTTTCAGTGGTCACGGATGTGACCCCCCCCGTCGTGGGCCCCGTGGACGTTCTCGTGACGGGAAACAACGTTCGCCTCACCTGGTCCACGGACGAACCCGCGGACAGTCAGGTTGAATACGGGACTTCCACGGCACTGGGATCCTTCTCCTCTCTCCAAACGGAAAAAGTTTTGATCCATCAAGTCACCTTACCTTCCTTACCACCCCAAACGCTCTACCACTTCCGTGTCTTGTCCCGAGACACCCTGGGGAATTTAAGTCCCTCGCCGCTGGCCACCTTTCAGTCCTCGGATGACGCCCCCCCTGTGAGCGGAATCACAGAACCAGAGGAAGGGGCTCTGGTCTCAGGTACAATCCTTGTCTCGGGCCAAGCTTCGGACGAAAACACTCTTTCGAGGATTGATCTTTTGGTGGATGGCCATTATTGGGCCACTGTTTTCGGGGCTCCAGCCCCGCAATCCTACATAGGTTCCACGCGGGCCGAACCGCCTGAACCTGTTCCCTTTGTTCTCCCCCTCCTTCAAACCACCACCTGGTCCCACGCGCTGAACACGTCTCAATTGAACGACGGAACGCACGTCCTCACGGCTCGATCCTTTGACGAATACGATCACAACCACGATGACACGCGAACCATCACGGTCCAGAACGGACTGGGAACAGCTCTCTTCGATCCCGTTCTGGGAGTCCCTCTCTGCTCTCAAATCGGAGAGTCCTGCTCCTCCGGCGGCCTCTTGGAAGCCCGCAGCGTCCTCGCCCAATTTCCGGAGCCCAATCATCCCAACACCGTTTTGGGGGCCTGTAACGATGGCCCCTCCGGGCAATACCATAACGACGAATCAAGCGATTGGATTCAGGTCACATCGTTAAACGGGCAGCGCATGAAAGCTGGGAATCTCGTCCGGGTGGACGCGAAAGTGTGGGCGTATTCAACCAAGAACAACTATTTGGACCTTTACGTGACGTCCAACACGGCACATCCAGCGTGGAAACTTGTCGCCACCCTCCAACCGACGACCACGCGAACCGTCGTCCTTTCCAGCACCTTCACTCTCCCGATCGGAGGGGACGTCCATGCGGTGCGCGCCAATTTCCGATACCAAGGAAGTGCGGGAGCGTGTACCGATGGGGATTACGATGATCACGACGATCTTGCCTTTGCCGTTGAAGCGGCTGACGTCGCCCCCCCCCCTGCCTCCGTGGCGATGAAACTCAATAATTTTTATTCCCAACCCCATCCCATCACGAGCGGGGTCGGCACCCTCTGGGTAGAAGTCGACAACGCGGACCAAGTCCAACTCAGAATTTATTCATTGAACGGCCAATTGGTCCTTGATAGCCCCCCCTCCCAAGCGGGGACATCCCCGGAAGGAAAATCCGGGTTCCAATTCCAATGGGACACGGGAGAGGTGGCGACAGGAACCTATTACGTCACCGTTGAAGCGGAGAAGGAGGAAAAGAAGGCGAGCTTCGTACGAAAGATTTCCGTGGTGCGGTAGAAAACCGATATAGAATTTAAGAAAACAGCATGGTCAGCCCTGGGGCGCTAGGATTCGAACCTAGGGATAACGGCTCCAAAGGCCGTTGCCTTACCGCTTGGCGACGCCCCAGGGACAACCACGCAAATTCTGCTCCGGCATTTTACTAAAAATGGTGGGTTTCTTGGGTGAGAAGAGTAGCGCGTGAGGAAATAACTTAAAGGACCGAACCGTTGGACCCCGCCGCCCGTTTGATCTCATTCGCGTAGGCCACAAATATTTCTTTTTCCAAATAGGATCGAAACTCCGCGTTAATGGGGTGAGCCACATCTTTGAACGTTCCATCTGAAAGTTTTCGGGAGGGCATGCAGAGCATCGGCCCCTTTTCCCCCTCAACAATTTTCATGTTCCGAACCGCAAAACAGTGGTCGAATGTTACCGTAACAAAAGCCTTAAGTTTGTCTTCTTCCCTCAACGAAACCCGGATTTCCGTAATATCCATGATGGCCCACCTCATCAAAGTTCGTCGGCCCCTTCGTTCGACACGACGCGGACGAAACCAACCACGAATCCCAGGGTTCTCGATGCAGACGCGCCAGGACACGACGCCCATGGGCCGGATTTTCCACAAGGCCAAACACGGACGATCCTGACCCGGACATCAACGCGTTCAAACACCCCGCCTGAATCAACGCTCTTTTGGCTAGGGCCACCGCTCCGATTCGAGGAAGCACAACCTCTTCCAATCGATTAAAGAGCCACGGTGCCCATTGACTCGCGGGCGCTCCGTCCCGAAGCGCCTGGGTCAGTTTAAGGCGGGAACGGCGCTTCGTCAAGGGGAAATGCAACGCCCGGTAGGCGTCCGGAGTGGACGAAAAAACACGTGGAAACACCAACACAAAAAAATACGCCCGCCGCTTAATGGGCGCGTAGAACGTCAACCGGTCTCCCACCCCCCGCGCTGACGCGAATCCCCCCCGCAGAAAAAAAGGGACGTCGGCTCCAAGTTTTTTGGCGAGAGACAATAGAATCCTATCCTCTTTCTTTCCTTGGGAAATGGCGGGAGATAGGGATCGACAAGCCAGGAGGGTTGTCGCGGCGTTTCCGGATCCGCCCCCCAGTCCCGCCCCGAGAGGAATTCGTTTGATTAAATTGAATGAGAGGCCCGGGATCAAGGGGTATTTCGCTTTGAACGAATGGGCCGCCCGGGAAACGAGGTTCCCCTGATCGACAACCAATCCCGGACATGTCGTAGAAAGCAAGATTTCCTTGTCCCGACGAACCCGAACCGTTAACGAATCGGCAAGCGAAATTTCTTGGAACAAGGTGTCAATTTCGTGATATCCATTGGGTCTTTTCTTTAGAATTTCAAGAAACAGATTGATCTTGGCGGGAGAAACCCAACGGATCACCTGAGTCGCGGCTTTCACGGAACGGGCTTAAAAAGGGATGATTTCAAAGACGGATTAACGGTCAATCGAGAAAATTCAAGGGCGAAATGAAAATCGTTTGTTAGGGATTGGCCTTCCACGACTCTGGGGAAACGGATTCCCTCGATTTCTTTCGACCCTTGAAAGGAGAGGCGAACGGGGGCATTCCCCGGCACATGACGCTGGGCCTCCAAAATATTTTTATGTTGGGCGTCTAACCGGAGCTCACCTCCAGGGGCGACATAGAGGAGGGTCGACCCCTCTTGATGGACCTCGACCGAAGGATCGTCAAACCGCTTAAAGAAATCTCCCGACAAAACCTCGGCCCAAAGGGCCAACCAAGCCGTTTCATCAGCGGGGGTGCCCACCTCGGGAGACCAATGAACTTCCCCATCATAAACCAGAACCGCTTGGGGCGTAAAAAAGGGTCCCAAAATTTCCACCCGAAACAAACCCGGGCGGGCATAGTAAAAAAGCCCTTGCCCGTTAAGGGTTTGCCCCGCCGATCGCACGCGAACCGCGGCCACTCCAGAAAGGGAGGTGACCTGCCGAAAATTGCCTTCGACACGCTTTAACAGTGTTCGTGGCGCGGAAAGGGGGGTCACATGAGACATTCGCCCCTGGACACCCAGTCGCTTTAACAAATGAGCATCGTCCGGACCCACCAACAACCCTTCCTGCCAAGCCCGCACCGCCTCCCGCTCACGCCCCAACGCTTTCAAGACATCCCCGTAATGGGACCAGACCACCGGATCATTCGCCTGGTAAACAACGGGCCCCAACGCGGTTTCCGCTTCGCCGAAGCGACCCAATCGAAAAAAGGCCCAACCCAATGAATCGCGATAAGCCGTGTTGTCTGGGTCAAGGGAAACCGCCCTTTGAATGAGGTCCAAAGCCTCCGGCACATGCTCGTTCCGGTCGGCCCAACTGTATCCCAGATAATTCAGGGCTAAATGATGCGTCGGCTCCAGATCGATGGTGCGAAGCAAATGGGTTTCCGCCCGATCGAACCGTTTTCTCTTATCCCAATTGAGACCCAAATGAAAATGGAAATCCGGATTCCCTGGGTTTTTAGCAACAGCTCGGTTGAGCCATCGAATGGCCGCCCGGGGATTCCCCCCCTCCTCATACGCCAGTGCAAGGTAATACATAAAGTCGGGGTTTTCCGGTTGAGTCCGACGCAAACGATGCAGAACCCGAATGGCCTCTTTGGGATGATCGAGACGACCGTGGTAAGAAGCGAGGCGAAGCAAGACCCCCGGCTCAGGATTTTCCTTAGCCGCCTGTTCCATGTGCCGAACAGCGTCTCTCCATTGGGATTCTTCCTGGGCCACAAGGGCCCGCCAAAAATGAATCCCACTGTTTTCTGGAACCAAGACAATGGCCCGGTCGAACAGGTCTCGGGCTTCGGCCAATTGACTTGTCAACAGGTAGAGTTGGCCTAACCGGGTTAAAACCTCCACGTTATCTGTTTCGGTTTCAAGAATTTCCTCATACGCGTTAATCGCCGCCCGCGTGTCGCCCTGAACATCGAAAAGAGCCGCCAGGCCCAACCGGGCTTCCCGGTGAGAGGGGTCCGATTGGATTATCTTTTTATACGAAGCTTCAGCGGCGGAGAGATCTCCTTGTCGTTCTTGAATTTCCGCGAGACCATAGCGAACGTGATCCGCCTCTGGGTTGGAAGAGAGAAACCGATCAAAAAGGCGCCGCGCTCCCTGAGGATCTGACAAAGGGCGACGGCTGGCCGCCCACCCCAACGCTTCCACATTGGAAGGATCTAATTTCAAGGCCTGATCAAAAGCTTCTTCTGCCGAGGAATGCTCCCCCCGAGCCAAATAAACCCGTCCCAACAAAAGATAAGCGCCAGCACTGCCAGTTGAAAGAAGAACAGCTTGGCGCGCCGCAACGAGAGCCAGGTCCCCGCGACCCGCGGCCAAGGCGACCCCCGCCAGGGACTCCTGAAGAAACCCCTCCCCCGGGTCACGGTCAATAACTTTCTGATAAACCTCCATGGCCTGGACCAGCCGACCCGCACGCTCCGCCAAGAGCCCTTGCAGATACAGCCGATACGATTCCCAGGGGTTCGCTGTTCCATGAACCCCTGAAACACAGAGGATCCCTAAAGCAACAAGACCCAGCGCACGCCCGATCCGAAACGGCCACCCGATCCTACTCTTTCCCGGTTTTTCCAAGGGAGATCTCCATGAGGATAGCTTCATCCTTATCTTCATAAAATTTCGGTCGACGACTTGTTTCAATAAAACCCAATTGCCGATACAGCTCAATGGCGGCGGTGTTTCCGGTTCTGACTTCCAGGGTCATTTTTTCCATTCCCGCCGTCTGGGCATCAGCCAGCAGATGCCTCATCATTTGTTTTCCCAACCCGAGACGTCGAAAATCAGAATGAACCGCAATGTTCGCCAATTGAGATTCTCCCACAACGAACCATTGAATCCCAAAGGCCACGAGGCGATCCTCATGCTCCGCCACCCAAACCCGCGCCATGGGCTTATCCAGTTCCTCTTCAATTTCTTCCCGAGTCCAGGGAGTGGCAAAAGCCCCTCGTTCGATGTCAAGAAGGTTCGAGACATCCCGGGGTTCCGCCAACCGCCAAAGAAATTTGTTTTCCGTCATCAGGGCCACCGGGACATTATACGATGCCAATGGGTTTCCAGCCAGGGTTTCCCATTCGGATGGAAAAGAAGCTAGAATAGGGCAAAACGATCTACCCCCCAAGGAAACCGACTATGGGACCACAACCCACAGCGAACGCCAACACCGAACCCCTCGTCATTTACGATCGAAGAACGGAGCCTCGTCCGCTTCTGTCCTTTTTTGTCCCCGTGTTGAACGAGCGCCCCTTTATTGGAGAAGTGTTGGAAAAACTCTCGCGGGTTCCACTTTCCAAAGAAATCATCGTAGTGGATGACGGGTCAACCGACGGGACGCGAAAATTGTTACGGGAGACCCCGCAGGACGGAGTCGCTCTTCTCTTTCACACTCAAAATAAAGGGAAAGGCCAAGCCATCCAAACGGCGTTAGAAAAAGCCAAGGGGGCCTACGCCGCCATTCACGACGCCGATCTTGAATACGATCCGAACGATTACGTGACCCTTCTTAAACAAGCCCGCCAAAACAACCTTAAAGTGGTCTTCGGTTCCCGGTTCCTTCAACCCACTCCCCGGATCTACCGCCGCTTTCTTTGGGGAAACAAAGTTCTCACCGCGTGGATCAACTTTCTCTGTTCCTCCACCTACACCGACGCCTACACCGGAGCAAAACTCATGTCCACATCCACATGGAAAGCGCTCCATCTTGTTTCTTCAGGATTTGAAATTGAAGCCGAGATCGCCGCCAAGGTCGCCCGCGGTGGATACCCGTTCAGCGAGTGGCCGATCTCGTATGCTCCACGGCGGATTGAAGAAGGGAAAAAGATTACTTGGAAAGATTTTTTTCGTGGCGCCCTGGCCGCCCGTCGATTTGCCTACGGGAAGCAGCCCCCCCTTTCCTAAAAAATATTCCCAATCGTAAAGTAAAAGCGACTTCGGGGCTGATCAGGCTGGTGGTTTAATCCCCAGCCCCAATCCAGGCGGATCGGAAAAACGGGCGTTTTAAAACGAATGCCAAACCCCACTCCAGCCTTCATTTGCCTCGTTTTAGAACCAATAGTCAGATTGGTTTCGCTCAAGCCGGCCCAAGCGCCCCCCACATCAGCAAAGAGTGCCCCCTGAAGGATCGTCTTCCTGTTTTCCTGGACGATGGGAAACTTATATTCGGCGTTAAAAACCGTGTAGGCCTTTCCGCCGTCCACCCCGACTTCCCCGGATTCATAACCACGGACGGTATCGACCCCCCCGATCCGAAACAATTCGGAAAAGGAAACCGGTGTTTCTCGTTTTTGGAGCGTTTTGATGTAAGCCGATCGCCCTGAAACAGAAAAAACAAACTTCCAAAACGTGGGGAAATAGCGTGCGGCGGAAATTTCTGGTTTGTAAAAATTCAGGTCCCCCCCAAACGGCCCACCGGCGTATTCCACCGTCGCGCTGTGCCGCCCGCCCCGAGAAGCGTCGAAAACATAGTCCCGAGTGTCCCACACCACACCTGTCGTAAAGGCGGACTTAATGTCGTCCGTTTCAGCAATGGTGGATTCGGCGGGAGGAGAACCACCAACCTTAAACTCTGGTTGAACATTAAAAACCCGAACCCGTTCGTAGCTGTAGTTCTCAATAAGGGACAGCTGATCCGAGAGACGGGGTCCCAACCGAAGCCCAAACCCTCGATTCCCTTTTTTATACGCGAAACTGTCCCCCTGAAAAGGAAGCGTTCTCACCGTGTCAAAAAGGTCCACACCGAAACTCATGGGTTTATCCATGAACCACGGGTTCGTCCAGCCCAGTTCATAATTTTGGCGTTTTTTTCCGAACTCCCACATGAGGTTAACCCGTTGACCCCACCCAAAAATGTTGGTGTGTTGAACTTGAAGCGTTCCCACTAACCCATCCAAACTCGAAAACCCTGCCCCGGCGGACAAAACCCCCGGTTTTCCCTCTTTAACCGTTAATACCACATCGGCGCGATCCGGAGATTTCGGTTGTTGGACGTCCACCTGAACATCATCCAGAAACCCCAAATTGTAAAGTTTCTCCACAGTCCGTCGCATCTTGAGGGAAGAAAACACATCCCCACTTTTCAATAAAACTTCCCGGCGGATAACCTTCTCTTTGGTAAACGTATTCCCGTCCACATAAATCCTGTCCACAAAAACAACGGAACTCTCAACCACCGAGAACAAGAGATCCACGGTCCCTCGATCTCCGTCCAGTGGATGGGTTTGTGTTTCCGGGGTAATTTCCGCCCGCAAATAGCCCTTGTTCCCGTAGAGGTCTTGAAGATTCTGAAGGGACTCGTTCATCTTGGACTGTTCGTAAAGCTTTCCCGGTTTCAACACCACCGCTTTTTTGAGTTCCGAATCGGTGTATAACGTCACCCCACTAAAGGAAAAGTCTCCCACCGTGTAACGGCGCCCCTCGGTGATGGCCAAATCCAACGTCACCTGGTCTCGATCGGGAGTAAACTCACGTTGGCGGTCTTCCACAGAAACTTCCAAAAAGCCCTTATTGCGGTAAAGATCCACGAGCGCCTCGCGATCTTCCCTGTAGCTATCCTCTTTAAACACTTTTTTTCGCCGGGTATTCTTAAGAGTTTTTCGGACTTTCCGAGCCGAGAGAGCGCTGGCCCCCTCCACACGAACTTCCTTCACCGTCACCCGGCTTCCATCTGTCAGAAAGAAAGTAAGGATGACCTTGTTGGTGCGGGGATTGAGGGACGTGTAGTATTCCGCCTGGGCGTCTAAATACCCTTCATCTCTGTAGATGGAAAGAATTTTGGAAATATCTTGAGAAGCCTTAAATCGATCGTAAGGCTCATCCACTTTAGAGAGAAGCCCTTCGCGAAACTTGGAATCGCTTAATTTCCTGTTTCCCTTGAAATCCACACGACGAACGATCGGCCTTTCCTTAACGGAAAAGACCACACGCACCTTCCCGGCCCCGCGCGCGTCCACCCCTCCGGGAGCGTCCTCGACGGATACCTGAACGTCCTCATACAATCCCGTTTCCAATAACCGGTCCACATCCCCCCGAAACGCCAGGTCCGTGACCACATCTCCTTTTCGCGCTTTCACTTTGGATAAGACGGAACGGGATTTTGAAAACAGATTTCCCTCCACCACAATGTCCGTAATGGTCGGAGGAAGGTCGGAGGCCTGAAGACGGGAAGTGGACATCAGACACAACGCGGCCACTGTCCCCATCCAGGCATACGTATACAGAATTTTTCGCCGAATCATTTCACCGCCCCCTGTTCAAGCGTCATTTGACGACGGCGGGGCAATCCGAACCGCCACTGGTTTTCCAGGCCAATCCGACGTTCGGGAGGTTGACCGAGAACACTTTGTGTGTCCAACTCCGTGCTGGCGCGCAAATAGAGGCTCCCTTTAAGTCGCAGAATAAGTTCGATTTGGTCATGAAAATACGATTGGCCTTTCGCCTCATCAAGTTTAACTTTATACACACCGGACAAAGAATCCGTTAATTGAATACGGGCAGCCGCACCCGCTCCCCGAAGATATTCGGACAAAGGGCTGGATTTTGCGGAGGCGTTTCCTTCCGTTGCGGAGACCGCCGGCGACCCCCCCCCATTGGCTTCCGAAGGTTCATAGATTGCAGAGATCATACCAATTCCAAATTTCTGAGCCAACCGATTGGCCAAAGGCGCGGCGCTGGAACCCACCAATTGGACGAGACCAGCGCGAAAAAGTTGGTCCCGCTCGGTTTGGTTGACCGGTTGTTCTGTAGCGATGCCCAACGCGCGCATCGCCACACGGTCGGAACTCATCGAGGGATCGTTCCGAGATACAAAACGTGGTTGGATCTCGCTCAACAAGGACCGGTCCACCACCATGGATATCGTGTCCTCTGAAGCGATTCCACTCGAATCCAGGAGAGAAACCGTTCGATCCGCCTCTCCCGCCACATAGGGCTGAACACCCACGCTCCCCAGCGCGGTCCGCGTGTCGGTGACTAATTCAAAAAGACCTCGTTTAATTTGAAAGAGTTGCCCCAAGTAGTTAACGACTCCTTCCTCGCTATCCAAACGACCATTCGCTCGCCACGACCCGGGTTGTCCTTCCAGGTGAAGCTCCCCGTCCAGGCGAGCATTGAGAAATTCGTTCCGGTACCAAGTCTCTTTTCCCGTTTTCAAAATCAGGTCCCAAGAGGCCATCCTCCAAAAATTTTGCCACCAACGCGGCCCCGGAATTCCGCCGCCCTGATCCGCGGACGGGGGATAAGTAAAGTGGACCCCCTCCATATCGACCTCACCCGCAATAAGGTGTTTCCCGTGGAGCCCCTGGATACGCAACGACAGGTGAGGTTCTCCATAGGAGACGTCTTTCAATTTGTCTGACAGAAAGGATAAACGTCCCAACAGGGGGCCGGGAGGAACACTGAGCTGGGGGACTTCCACCGCCAACCCACGTTTACCTTCCGATCGAATGAACAGATCATATTCGACAGGAGACAACCCCTGAATCCCGATATCCCCCGCCATTTCGATCCATCCGCGCCCCACGCGAGCCCGGGCATTTTCGACCCGAGCCCGATCATTCTGGAAAGAAATTTCCCCATGGAGGTCCCTCACTTTCGGTGCATAAGTCTTCAAATTAAGGCGGCCGTCTTTCACGTGAAAGGACCCGGTGACTTGCGGAATGGGAGTCCCCGGCTCCACACGAACGTCCCCGTAAAAACCGCCTCGGGCCGATCGACAAATGGGCCAAACTTCTTTGAGGAGAGCCAATTTCCCATCCGTCAAACGAAGGTTCATCTGAAGGCCCTCCGTTCGCCCCTCTCCGGCTCGCAAGGGAAATCGACCCGACCCCGTCAAGAGATACCCTTTTCGCCGAGACAGTCGGATTTCCTGAACGTCGATCTGGTCCCCCACCCAGTGGGTATTGGCTTCAAGACGATCGTAGGGGAGAGGACCGATCTTTCCAGGCCCTCCCACCACCTCGGCGCGAACATTGGGCGCAGAGAGTGACCCCACCCCCCGCACCCGCACATTCCAAGGACCACTGATGGGCCAATCGAAATCCGCCAAGGAAAGAAGTGCCTCCGCCGGCAAGCCTTTTCCTCCCAAAGTAAAATCCCATCGATCGGGTCCCATTTCTCCTTCTAAAACCAGAAGCGGACGACCGGTTTCCCAGAGAGTCAACTCCTCAAAAAATGTTTGGGGCCAGCGATCAAGTCGCACAGCCCCTTGGACAAAAGCGGGGGCCTGTGGAATGGGAAAGAAATCCAATCGCCCCCGGGACCATCGAACTTCAGCGAGGTCCTGATCAAAAACCTGTTGGTTGATCCACAGGGAAGAAGCCCCCAATCGGCCGGAAATCGTTTTTCTTAAAACGTCCCCCTTTCCCCGGAGCGCCAGTCCCCCAAAGAGTTGAAGTGGCCCCACATGAATATTTCTTAACTGGTTTTTTAATTGAAAACCCCATTGACCTTTTTTCTCGCGGAACAAACGACTGCCTGCTTCAACGCGCCAGGACCCTTCCGCCGTGCTGAGGACGGCCTCTTCCACTGAGACAGTGGAGCCCGAAACAAAGAATCGACTCGTCCATTTGGAAAGCGGGGCACCCGATTGCCCCACCTGGCCCTCAACAACAAGCCTTCCTTGAAGGTTTGGAACCTCTCCCGACAAGACCAACGTTGAATCAAAAGACCCCGTCCAGGGCACGGGGATCCCCATCGACCGCAGGACCGGATCCAAGGATCGACAGTGGACCTTCCCCTCCCATTCCGTGACGGTGGCCCCCCTTTTCCCGAGTAAGTCCGGTGACAGAGAACCACGAAAAAGCCCATCCCCACCGGGGAACGTAAAAGAGAGATGAGGGATTTCCAACGTCTTGTTCCATAAGGCCCGAAGGTTTCCTTTGAGAGGAAGTCCTTTCCAGTCAGCCCCGGAGAGAGCGACATTCATTTCACCTCGAGGGTTGGGCCAGTCCCCCGAGAGGGTCAGGTGACCATCCAACCGACCGAGCGCGCTATTATCTTTTGAAACCGGAAGGGCCGGGAAAAGATCAGCAAGCGACAAACTCTCAAACTTCAATTCCCCCGTTAACGATTGGCCATCACTTCCCACATGCCCTTTCCCCCGAAGCCCACGTTCAATGACAAGTTCCTCCACCTGGTAAAGGATTGGCGTCCATGAAAAAGACGCCATCACTTTACCGAAAGAGACACCGTCCTTTAAAAAAGAGCCTTCCTCCCCCAACGAACCGAAGAGCGTAAAGTCTGGCGAGGAAAAGTCCCCCGTCCCCGTTCCCCTCCGCGTGTAACGTGTCCCCCGCGTCGTCCACGAAGAAGAAAACACCGTGGGCCCAACGGAGAAACGATTTCCTTCTCCATCCATCCGCCAATCCCAGACGGTTCCTGGAATCGCTGGGGTCAACGCCCGCCGAACAAATTCCCCCCTCGCGCGGAGCCCCCCTCCTTTTTGGGTGACCTCCAGAGATTCCACGTGAACCCGGCTTCCTCTAAAAAAAACAACCCCGTATACCCCATCGAAAGAAAGGGGTCCCCAACGACCGGATTCTCCGGTCAAACGGGCCCACCCTTCCAGCCCAGGTTGGTCACCCGCCGAAAGGGAGACGTTCCCAGAGAAGAACCCCTGCACAGTCCCCGATGACTCTCCAAAATCGAAGAGCTGTTCGGCCGACGTTTTTTCGACCTCGGCTGAAAACCGCCACCCTTTACCAAAAAGCCACGCCCCTTCGGCGGAAACCGCGTTATCCCAGCGAAATTTGGTCAGAGTCACCCCCCCCTTCCCCCCCCGAAAATCCACCTCCCCCTTGTGGACATACCCACCCGGTCTCCACCGAATGCCCTGGGAACGGACCGCTCCTGAAAAAACAGGATCCTTCCACGAGCCATGCAATCGTCCTTCCCCCGAGAGGGTGCCTTCTCCCGCGGGAAACTGTTTCACAAACGGGGGGATGTCGGTTAATTCCAACCCTTCAAGGCCCCCTTCCAGACGGACCTCGCCATCGTGATCGCGTAAATAACCTCCTCCCCACACCCTCAGTCGACCAGCCGTGTAATCGAGACGATCCAATCGCCAGACTCCGGACGACCGCCGTACATCCAAATCAAAGGCCCCTTGGTCTCCCTGCACGCGAAGTCCCTCTCGATTGAAAAGGAGTCGGCCTCCCACAGGAGCGGTTTCTTTATGAATGCCCCAATTAAATCCGTCAATTTTTAATTTCCCAGAGGCCTCCGTCCCCCCGTTTCGATTTCCTTCCAAAATATTTTCAAGCGAAAAGGATCCGTTAACTTTTCCACCCACATGGGGCCACCCGTTTTGCTTAGCGAGGGACGCCATATCCAATGAAGCCAGGCCAACGGTCCATCGACCCGTGGGCGGGCGGACTCCCGAAGAACCAGTGGACAGGGGGCCCCCTACGGAAAGTTGACCACCCATTCCGTCCGTCCTTATAGTAATCCAATTCTCTTTCCATTTCCCTTCCATTTTCAACTCTGGAAAAAGAACCCCGGGGAACCCCACCTCACGAAAAACAGCGGACCAAACGACGTCTGGACGTTTCAGGCTTCCCTTAAAAGTCCCCTCCGTCTTCATCGTTCCCCGGCTGGGAACCCACCGTAGAAAATCAACCCCGCTTTCAGACAAAGCGGCAAGATCCATTTCTTCCCCCCGCCACCGCACATCCTGTCGGTCAAGAGAGATTAACCCCGAAAGATGGAGGGATCGAAAGAGGGTCAGATCTTTCATCTCCACTTCACTTTTCCGCAAAAAGACCTTTCCTTCCAAAGGGACACCTAAATCTTTTGGTCGCGCTGTTGGAGGAAACCAAAGGGTATCCTTTAAGTGGACGTCCCCCTCCCACTGAGCATCGAGCAGGAGTCCCCCTTTTGCATCAAATCGATCCACCGAAAAATCCTTTACAACCCCTGCGAGTGAAAGATCACCCCATCCCAGAAACCGCCCGAACCGAGCGGGGAGCCATGGCGTGAAATAAGCGAGAGGAGCCTGCGTTAATCGAATAGTGCCGCGAACATCAAGTTGGGTTCCCCTCCGGAAAGACTCGATACCCGAAAGAGAGAGGAGAAAGGGCCCGACAGAGGAGCCCCCTTTGGCAGTGAAAAGAAAGCCTCCGGGAGATAACTGGAGCGTCCCCTCCGTGTCTGTGAATTTCAAAAAATTTGAGGGCTGGGGCTGGGGAACCACAAACGATCCGCGGGTCCAAGTTAAACGGTGAAGCGGGAGTTTTCGCCACCAGCCACGGGGAGACTGAAATCTCTTCCCGGAAGGCGGGGAGAAAAAATATAAAGTCGGATTGTCCAATTCGGATCGAACAAACGTCAGGAAGAAGAGCGAGACGGGAGAAGAATCCCCCGCGTAGGCCGTGTGGAAAGTCCATTTTTTGCAGGTAAAAATCGGGGCATCGGCTGCCCCCACGCGGAGCCCCTTGGCCTGAATTCGTAAAAAGAGAGGATGCAAAGAAAGCGCGTCAAGGTGAACGTCTTGGTTTAATTCTTGGGAAAGGGTCGATTCGATTTTCCCCTTTAACCACACTTCCGCCTGGGGGCGCCACCAAAAAGACCATGCCACAGAAGCCGCGATGCCAAAAAAAAACAAACCCAGCAGTCGCCAGCGCATCGATTAAAACTCTCCCATCGCAATCAAGAGGAACACCGCCCCCGTAGGGAAGAGGCGATCGGAATCACCACTTAATTGCTTTTGACTGTTTCCTGTGGCGGGGTCGTTGAAAAAACGAGCTTGCCAGCGGTGGGGTCCACACCGACAAAGACAGAAGTCCCGGGAGACACCTTTTTGGAAAGGATGTCCTCCGCCAAGGGGTCCTCCAAAAGCCGTTGAATTGACCGTTGCAACGGACGCGCCCCGTAATGGGGGTCAAAACCTTTTTCCACCAAGAAATTTTTAGCTTCGTCCGTCAACTCGACCGTTAACCCTTGACTGGAAATTTTCTTGGATACCCGAGTCAACATCAGGTCCAAAATCTGCCGGCTTTCCTCCCGCGTGAGCGGATGGAAAACGATAATATCGTCCAACCGGTTTAAAAATTCAGGGTTGAACGCCTTCTTTACTTCCTCCATGACCGTGTCTTTCATGGAGGCGTAGTCCTTGGCCGCGTCTTCTTGAATGAGAAATCCCAAGGATTTCCCCTTCGAAATCAAGCGGGCCCCCACATTGGATGTCATGATAATCACGGTATTTTTAAAACTGACCTTGTGACCCAAATTATCAGAGAGAGACCCATCGTCCATCATTTGGAGAAGAATGTTAAAGGTGTCCGGATGCGCTTTTTCAATTTCGTCTAAAAGAACAACCGAATAGGGCTTCCGCCGAACAGCTTCGGTCAGTTGGCCGCCCTCCTCATACCCCACATATCCCGGGGGGGCCCCGATCAGGCGGGAGACAGAAAATTTTTCCATATATTCCGACATATCAATCCGCACCAGAGAATCCTCATTACCAAAAAGGAACTCCGCCAAGGCGCGCGCCAACTCGGTTTTACCAACACCTGTCGGCCCCAGAAAAATAAAACTCCCCACAGGCTTCTTGGGATCTTTCAGGCCGGTCCTGCTTCGGCGAATGGATTGGGAGATCGCCTTAATGGCTTCCTCTTGCCCGATCACACGCTTGTGAAGTTCCTCATCCATGTGAACCAATTTGGCCTGCTCTGTTTCGGTTAATTTCATGGCTGGTATTCCGGTCCATTTGGACACCACCGCCGCGATGTCCTCCGCGGTGACAAGAGGAATGGTGGCGTCCCTTTTTTCACGCCACGCTTTCCTCTCCTCCTCCAACAATCGGCGCATCTCTTTTTCCTTGTCACGAAGTTTCGCCGCTTTTTCATACTCCTGGGCGGAAATCGACGATTCCTTCTCGTGAGTGATTTTATCAATCTCCCCTTCGCGATCTTTCAATTCCTTGGGACGCTGCGTGGTTTGAAGACGAGCCCGACTCCCCGCCTCATCAATTAAATCAATGGCCTTGTCCGGGAGAAAGCGATCGGTAATGTAGCGCTCGGAAAGCTCCGCCGCGGCTTTGACCGCCTCGTCTTCGAATTTCACCTTATGGTGGGCTTCGTAGCGGTCCCGCAACCCCGTCAGGATCTTCACCGTATCATCAACGGACGGAGGGTCAACGATGATCGGCTGGAACCGGCGTTCTAAAGCGGCATCGTGTTCAATGTATTTCCGATACTCGTCCATGGTGGTTGCGCCGATGCACTGAAGCTCACCGCGCGCCAGAGAAGGTTTCAGCATATTGGACGCGTCGATAGCCCCTTCCGCCGCCCCCGCCCCAATCACCGTGTGCAACTCATCAATAAATAAAATAATTTGATTTTTGGCGCGACGAATTTCGTCCATAATGTTCTTGAGGCGTTGCTCGAATTCCCCGCGGTATTTTGTCCCCGCCACCACCGCGGCCAAATCCAATGTCATCACCCGTTTGCCCTGAAGAAGATCGGGAGCTTCATCGGAGGCCAACCGCTGAGCTAATCCTTCCACAATCGCCGTTTTTCCGACGCCCGGATCACCAATAAGAACGGGATTGTTTTTGGTCCGCCGGAGGAGAATTTGAATCACGCGCTCAATTTCATTCTCCCGACCGATCACGGGGTCAAGCTTTCCGTCTTTGGCCATTAAGGTTAAATCCCGGCCAAATTCGTCCAGTGTGGGCGTTTTCGATTTTGATTTTTGACCAGGGGGATGATGCCCCGCGGGACCTGGCCCGGTGGCCCCCGGGCTCGAACTTGGGCCGGCTTGGCCTTCCCCCAAGAGAGAGATCACTTCCTCACGAACCACATCCAAACGCACTCCAATGTTTTCCAGAACACGCGCCGCGACCCCTTCTTCCTCGCGAATCAAACCCAGAAGGAGGTGTTCGGTCCCCACATAGTTGTGGCCCATATTCTGCGCTTCTTCCACAGCCAATTCCAAAACTTTTTTGGCCCGAGGGGTAAAGGGGATCTCCCCCAAAAGCATCACGTTATCCCCGGTACCAACAATTTTTTCAATTTCCGCCCGAACCCGCCGGAGGTCCACCCCTAAATTAGCCAGAACCTGGGCCGCCACCCCCTCTCCGAGAGCGATCAAACCCAGAAGAAGATGTTCGGTGCCCACATAATCATGGTTTAACCGTTTGGCTTCTTCCTGTGCGATGAGAATAACCCGTTGGGCACGTTCAGTAAATCGGTTGGACATCGATCCTCCGGAACACGTGGCTTTTTTGAATTCTAATCCCTTTTAGCCATCCTGTAAAGGGCTCATTTATTGGAACGTCCCCTCCCCAAAAAAGTTCCTTCAGATCGCGACGCCGTCCCGCTGGGTCAGCTCGTGAAAAGCTTTCATGAGCCGTTGGGTTTTAGGACCGGGTTTTCCCTGTCCTATGGGGCGTGCATCAATCCGAACAACCGGAATCACCTCGGCGGCGGTCCCGGTCAGGAACACTTCTTCCGCCGTGTAAAGATTAAAGGGAGTGAACAGTTTTTCTTCGGGAACCAATTCCACCGAAGAGGCCAATTCAATAACCGCTCCCCGGGTAATCCCCTCCAATGCCCCAGCCGCGGACGGCGGAGTCACAAGCCGGTTTCCCAAAACATAAAAGATGTTGTCGCCAGTGCATTCCGCCACATAGCCTTCCAGGGAGAGCATAATGGCTTCCCGAGCCCCCGAGACGCCCGCCTCGATTTTCGCAAGGATATTGTTTAAATAATTAAGCGACTTGATATTGGGGTTTAGGGCTTGACTGGAGTTCCGCCTCGTCGAAACTGTATTGACCTCGAGACCTTGGGTGTAACATTCTTCAGGGTAAAGGGCAATTTTATCGGCAATGATAAAAACGGTTGCACGCGGACACTTTTTTGGGTCAAGACCGAGATCGCCAACCCCGCGCGTGACCACGAGGCGAATATAGGCATCCCGCAACCCATTGGCGCGCAGGGTCTGGAGCACCGCCTCCTGCATCTTCTCCACCGACATCCCGATATCGAGGACAATGGCCTGAGCCGATCGATACAGACGGTCTAAATGTTCCTTGAGACGGAACACTCGGCCATTGTAGGCACGGATGCCTTCGAACACCCCATCGCCGTAGAGAAGCCCATGGTCGAAAACAGAAACCACCGCCTTTTCCTTGGGAACGAGAGAACCGTTAAGATAAATTTGAAGGGCCGTGCCTCCGGGTAAGGGTGAAACAAAGGTTGCCTTACTGTCGATACTCACAGAACCTCCCTGAAGTCGATTAGTCAATTCGTTCCAACCGGCCGTCCACCAGGGTCAGCCGCCGATCCATTTGTGAGGCCAAATGTTCATCGTGAGTCACAAGCACCAACGTGGTCCCATGGGCGCGTGTCTCCTCACGCAACAGAGATTCCACTTCCCGCCCAATTCCTCGATCCAGATTTCCCGTGGGTTCGTCCGCCAAGAGAAGTCGCGGTCCGTGAACAAGAGCCCGCGCCAGCGCGGCCCGTTGCTGCTCCCCCCCGGAAGCTTCCCCTGGGCGGTGGTGAAACCGGTGCCCCAACCCCAACCGGGTTAAAAGCGCCTGAGCCCGCGTGGACGCCTCACGGGATTTCATCCGACGGATGAGCAAAGGAATCATAACATTTTCCAGAAGTGAGAGATCCGGCAACAGGTGGTGGGATTGAAAGAGAAAACCGATCGTTTCGCTTCGAAGACGGGTGCCTTCCTCATCCGTCAGAGACCCCACTTCCCGACCCCCAATCTCCAATCGGCCCCCGGAAGGTGAAGTGAGGAGCCCCATCAGATGCAACAGGGTGGATTTTCCCGCCCCCGATGGCCCCACAATACCGACACGTTCGCCCGAAACGATATCCACCGAGACACCACGAAGGACATCGACCGAACCAAAGGTTTTTCGAAGTTCTTGGGCCGAAACGAGAACGGGAGGAGAGGCTGAATCCATTAGATTCTCCGAATGGCGTCCAAGGCGTCGAGCCGAGAGGCCGCCCGGGCGGGATAGAGGGTGGCCAACAAAACGATGAGAACCGCCGCCACGGCCACCAGCGCCACATCTCCCGGAACAATGGTCACGGGGAGACGCTCAACATAATAGACGTCAGCCGGCAACTTAACGAATTCGTAGCGCTTCAAAAGCAAGGAAATCCCGAGCCCCAAGAGCATCCCACCCCCTGTGCCCAACAACCCCATAAGAAATCCCTTTAAAAGAAAAATTCTTTGGATCGCCCCTCGAGTCGCGCCCATGGCACGCAGGATTCCGATTTCACGAACCCGTTGGGCCGTCACCAACAGCAAATTGGAGAGAATGGTAAATGCCGCCACCAGCGTGATCAACGCGAGGATGAGGAACATCACAATTTTTTCAAGCTTGAGCGCGGCAAAAAGAGGGCGGTTCATCCCGAGCCACGATCGAACCATCGCCTGGGAAGAAAAGCGCTGTTGAATTTTTATCGCCGGACCGGCGAAGGCGTCGGCGTTTTTTAATCGCACACCGATCCCCGAATAACGATTTTTTAAATTGAAAATTTTCTGTGCGGTTGAAAGCCCCACAACCGCCAAGGAGGAATCATAGTCATAGAGTCCGGTCTGAAGGATTCCGGCCACCGTAAAGGAAAAGAAAAACGGCAGGGAACTCATCCCCGAAGCATCTCCGGAAGGGACCGCCAGCAATAGCCGATCGCCCACCCCCACCCGAAGTTCCCGAGCGAGCTCTTTCCCCAAGAAAAGCGGGGGGGCCTTGCCCATGGCCAGCGCCGGATCGGAAAGAATCTCCCATTCTCCCTCAATCATTTTGTTTCCCAAACCCGTGACCCGCTGTTCTTGAGCGGGATCGACTCCCTTGACCACCACTCCTTGGGTTCCTCCCTCGCTTTTCGCAAGGGCTTGCCCCATCACAAAGGGCGCCCAGTCCTCCGCCTCCGATATCCCCGCAAATCGGTCTGAATAATCCTGTTCCGGCAAGCCCGTTCCGGAACTGGACTGAATCAAGAGGTGGGGTTGGGCCCCTAAAATTTTCGCCCGGATATCTTCCCTAAAACCGGTCATCACCGCCAACGTGGCAATCAGCGCCGCCACCCCCACCGCCACACCCGCCACCGCGATTACCGACGTGAGAGACCCCCCCATATTCCGACGAGAGCCTTTCAAATAACGCAGGGCCAAAAAAAGTTCAAAGAATTTCATGGGAAAAGGAATCCAGGGGGAGGGACAAGAGCGGTTTGATTATTCCGGACGCAAGAGTGGAAACAAAATCACTTCCCGAATGGAATCGGTCCCCGTCAAAATCATGGTCAATCGATCCACCCCGATCCCGAGCCCTCCGGCCGGTGGCATGCCGTGCTCCAAGGCAACCAAAAATTCCTCGTCCGCGGGCATGGCCTCATCGTCGCCCGCCTGGCGTTGTCGAGCCTGCGCCTCAAAATGTTTTCGTTGGACGTCAGGATCGTTTTGTTCCGAGTAGGCGTTCGCCACCTCTTCCCCACAAATAAACAGTTCGAAACGATCGGCGATGTCCGGCGTTTCCGGACGCGCCTTCGCCAGAGGAGAAAAAGCCGCGGGATACCCATAGAGAAACGCGGCCGGAGGTAATCCCGGGATGATTTTTTCGTCCAGAAGGAGGTCAAAACACTTGGCGTCGGGCATCCCCTCGACCTCAAACCCCATATTCTGTGCGGCCGCTCGCCAACCGTTGTCCCGACACAGGGCCTCGTAATCAAGACCCAATTTTTCCTGAAAGACCTGCGGAAGAGAAACCCTTGCAAAAGGAAGGGAAAGATCGACCGTCTTTTTTCGATAGGAAAAAAGCCGTCCCGAAGTTGACTCTGCCGATGGAACGGAGCCCTCAGGGGTGCTGGCCCGGACCGTCCCCTCCGAGGATTCTAAGGATGGGGCACGACCCAGGGGACCCACAGCCCGCGCCGCGTCCTGAATGAGGGTTTCGGTCAGATCCATCATTCCATGCACATCGGTGTAGGCTTGGTACGCTTCCAAAATAGTGAACTCGGGATTGTGCCGCGTGTCGATTCCTTCGTTCCGGAACGCACGGCCGATTTCGAACACACGATCCAACCCCCCCACTAACAGTCTTTTCAAGAAAAGTTCGGGGGCAATTCGCAGGGAAAGGGACATATCCAGCGCGTTGTGGTGCGTGGTAAAGGGCTTGGCCGCCGCCCCCCCTGCGACAGTTTGAAGCATGGGGGTTTCCACTTCAATAAAATGGTGCTTCAAGAGGGTGTGACGCAGAGATGAAACAATTCGTTGCCGAGCTAAAAAGCGAGCGCGCACGTCTTCATTCGAAAATAAATCCACTTCCCGCCGACGGTAGCGTATGTCCACATCCGTCATCCCATGAAATTTTTCCGGTGGGGGCCGCAACGCCTTGGACAGCAGAATCCAACTCTTGGCGTGGACCGTCACTTCTCCGGTCCGTGTTCGAAAGGGGAATCCGGTGACCCCCACGATATCCCCAAGATCCACGCCATTTTGAAACGCTGAGAAAACGTCGCCCAGTTCGTCTTTCTTTAAATAGATTTGAATTTTCCCAGAAAGGTCCTGCACATGGGCAAAAATTGTTTTCCCCATGTCTCGGCGGGTCATCACCCGCCCGGCCACGGTAACGGACTCTTCCGCGTGGCCCCCGTGGAGAAGGGCCGCGTGACGAACGTGAACATCGGAAGCACAGTCCCTCACGTCAAACCGCGCGGGGAACGGGTTCGTCCCCGCCACACGAAAAGCGTCCAGCTTGGACCGTCGCTGGGAGACCAAATCATCAAAGGAGGAGGGATTCACACCGTCCGTCATGGGAGGGGACCCCGCTTATCCCTTTTGGAGAGCGGCCTGAACGCGGGCGCGGAGTTCTTTAATATCAAACGGCTTGGAAACGAAATCCACCACGGTGCGAAACACCTCAAAGGTGTCCCGCATATTTTCCCGGCCAGTCAGAATCATGACAGGGATATCTCGGGTCGCCTCTTCGGACTGGAGATGGCTCATTAAAGTATAACCGTCCATCCCGGGCATCGTCACGTCCAAGAGGATGAGATCCGGGGTTTGGTGCTTTAATTCCTGGAGAGCCGTCTCGCCACTGAAAGCCGGAAAGATCTGGTGCTGCTCTTTTTCCAAGACAAGACGAAGGAGTTCCACCGTCTCTTTTTCATCATCCACTATCAAAATTTTAGACATGGCCGTTAGATGATATCACCCGCACACCCCTCTGTCAAAAAGAATCAAGGATTTTTTTGGCTTTTCGCCAGTCGTTCCAACAATTGATTGATCAAGTCCGCAAGACTTTGCAGTTCATCTCCTTGACGGAGGTGAATGGGCGGAATAGGCCCCTCCGAATGAATAGCGTCCCGCAACGTTTTTTCAAAACGAAACAAGGGCCCCGCGATCTTGTGGGACACAAAGATAGAGAGGATGGGAATAACCACCATGAAAATCAAACCACTGGCCAGCATCCAAAGCTGTAACGATTTCAATGGTTCCAGGAGGACGGGGTTCATAAACTCCGGCTCCACCATCCGGATAACCAAGAAGACGTGAGCCTCGAGGAGGGCAACAATGGTGGCTAAAACACCGCCAATTAAAAGAGCGTATTTAAATTGAAGTCGGCGATTTACCAAATAGTTTCGCCTCATGGCTTTGTAGTTCGGTGCTGGTGTGGACATGGTTCCCTCCGAAAAAGACAACAGATTAACCGATCCCCCAAGGGCTCCTAACCAGTGTAGTAGGGAAACGGTTAACTTTCAAGGGCTGTTCGTCGCGGGAGGGCGCCCGACAATTTCCACTCCAAATAGGCGTGAATAAAAGGATTTAAATCTCCGTCCATGATGGCTTGAATTTGGCTGCTCTCATACCCGCTCCGGGTGTCTTTCACCAACTGGTAAGGCATAAAAACATAAGAGCGAATTTGGTGTCCCCAAGCAATGTCGCCTTTGTCATCGTAATGTTTTTCAGTCACAGCCCGCTGTTTTTCAAGCTGCTGATCGTATAGTTTGGCTTTCAATAATTTTAAGCACATGGCGCGATTTTTGTGTTGACTCCGTTCGACCTGTGAGGAGACAATAATTCCCGTAGGGATGTGGGTAAACCGAACCGCCGACTCCGTTTTGTTCACGTGCTGACCGCCAGCGCCACCGGATTTAAAGGTATCGACTTTCAGGTCCGCTTCTTTAATATCGATCGGAATATCGTCGTCAATCTCGGGGATCACGTCGCAGGCGGCAAACGAGGTATGGCGACGGGCATTGGAATCAAAGGGGGAGATCCGAACCAACCGATGAACCCCGATCTCCGACTTCAGGTTCCCGTAAGCAAACTCACCGGACACAAGAAACTCCGCACGCTTGTACCCCGCCCCGTCACCGGGCATCAGGTTCGTGACCTCCACCGTGCAACCATTTCGTTCGGCCCAACGGGTGTACATTCGATACAGCATTTCGGTCCAATCACAGGATTCCGTGCCACCCGCTCCAGCGTGTAGAGAGACGATCGCGTTCTTCGCGTCCATGGGCCCCGAGAGTTTCGCTCGAAAGGTCATATCCCCAATGGCCATTTGGAGAGCGGTCACCCCTTCACTTAATTCTTTCCATTCGGAATCGCCCCCCATCTCACGACAGAGCTCTTCCAAGGCAACCAAGTCCCCAAGGGATTTTTCCAGTTTATCAAAACGGAGGAGCGTGTTCTTGAGAGCGGTTGATTCACGGAGAGTTTTTTGAGCCCCGGTGGGATCGTTCCAGAGTTCCGGTTTCAAGGCTTCTGTTTCGAGGATTTTTAAACGATCGCGTTTAGCACCGACGTCAAAGAAACCTCCCCAACTGCCCCAAAGAACTCTGCATTTGGGCCAGCTTATCGGCAAATTCGGCGGGGAGGATTTCCGTCATGGGTCCATCATAACTGGACCGAGGAGCCCTGTCAACTCGCTCCCGTCCCTATCAACCGATAGAGTCGATGGGCGGGGGAAGGTTTTTAGAGTTTTCAGCCATGACCCGGGAAAAACAGTCCGGACAAATCCCGTGGGTGAACGTAGCGTCCGTATGTTCGGCCAGGTAACTTTCCACTTGGCGCCAGTAATCTTTACTATCCCGGATCTTTTTGCAATAGGCACAGATGGGCAACAAGCCGCGGAGATTTTTAATTTGAGTCATGGCTTCGGTTAAATCCCGAATCCGATCGGCCAATGTTTGTTGTATGTTCAACACCCGACGCCCCACTTCAATTCGAGCCCACAACTCCCCCGCGTGAAAAGGTTTCGTCACATAATCATCCGCCCCAGAGAGAAGGCCCATCATCAAATCATCCTTACTGTTCCGGGACGTCAGGAGGATCATGTAACACATCTGAAGGCCCGGTTTCTCCCGAAACAAACGACAAACCTCAAGTCCTTCCATATCCGGCATCATCCAGTCCAACAGGGCCATCTGCGGGGGGTCCGGTCGCTGGAGGATTTCCCAAGCTTCACGCCCGTTAACCGCTGGGATGACTTCCAGGTTCCACCGTTCCAAGGCCCGCGTCAATGTTTCAAGAGTGGTCGGGTCATCTTCCGCAATAAGGATTTTCATTCTAAAACTCCTTCAGGATGTCAGGGCTGGGGAGGAAACTCCCCCGAAGAAAGATAGTTTTTGAGACGCCTAAACTCCGTTAATGCCAAGGCGACCCCGGATGGGGCCTGGGTTAAATCACCCGTTTTTCCCATTTCTTCCAAGGACATAAACACCTGGGCCAAAGGCATGGCTCCCGCGTTAAGACTGGACCCCTTTAATTGGTGAGATTTAAGGCGAAAACCGGGAGCGTCCTGGGCGACCAAAAGACTGTCCAGAAGAGGAAACCCCTCGGTAACCGTTTTTATAAAACGGTCCAAAACAAGGGTTTTCAATTCTCCCGCTTCCACACCGAGAGAATCCTGAAGTTCAAGTAACCGTTCGGGATCAAGGGGAAGTGGATCGTTTGGTGTATTCATGGAGTGGGTCATTGGCCTCTCTTCGCCCCGGGGGCAAAAGTTGAATTCCCATCGTTGATCATAACGAGGTCATTGCCTGCCCTCTCATTATCGACCAACCCCGACAAACCTAAACCCCTCCTTCGTACAACAAAAAAACCCTGCCAAGATTCGCAGGGTTTTTTTGTTGAAACGACTGAAAGGATATGTCGTTTAGAGGTTAAACAGCATCTCCTGATAGGTAGGAACGGGCCAAAGATCATTGGGAAGAACGATCTCCAACGCGTCAATATCTTGGCGAAGCTCAACCTGCGCCGTAAAAACATTGTCACGAAACAGTTTCGCCTTTTTCTCTGGGTTTTCCTCCCCATTCGCCAGGCTCACCGCGCGCTCCAAAACGGCTAACTTTTTTACCGCCGATGAAAGCCGCTGATTCACCTGAGCGAGCAGAGCCTCGGGAACAGAAGCATCCGCCCCAACAGATTTGAGAGCCGTCACCGTTTCTGCCAATTCGCGCGCAAACAAAAGGATGGACGGGAGATATTGATTTTTTGTCATGGCCACCGCGCATCGGGCTTCAATATGAATATGCTTGGCGTACTGCTCCAAGACAATCTCATAACGAGAATGAAGTTCACGCCCCGAGAGAACCTTGTACTTTTCGAAAAGAGCCACAGCGTTTTCGTTGGCTAAAGCACCATAGGCCTCGACAGAGGACGAAATGTTCGGCAGACCGCGGTTCGCCGCTTCTTTCACCCAATCCTCGGTGTAATTGTTTCCATTAAAAATGATCCGCCCATGTTCCTTCATCACTTCCTGAACGATTGCGGTCACTTCCTTTTCAAGGTTTTTGGCCTTTTCCAGTCGGCTGGCGATCCCATCCAAGGCCTCCGCCACGATGGTGTTTAATACCGTGTTGGCGTCGGCAATGGACATGGAAGACGGCACCATGCGAAACTCGAACTTATTTCCGGTAAACGCGAAAGGTGACGTACGGTTCCTGTCGGAATTGTCCAGAGGCAGTTTCGGCAAGGTGTCCACACCGATCGTCATGAACTGTTGTCCCTTCGACTCCGTTTTTTTACCCTGAGCAATGTTGCTCAGCACCGTGGTCAATTGCTCGCCCATGAAGACGGAAATAATGGCGGGCGGTGCTTCGTTGGCTCCCAGGCGAAGGTCGTTGCCCGGGTTGGACGCGCTGGCCCGAAGTTTATCGGCATGACGATCGACCGCCGTGAGTGTCGCGGCGAGGAAAACCAAGAATTGTTCGTTGTCATGGGGTGTGTGGCCCGGCTCAAGAAGGTTCAACCCGTCATCCGTGGCCATGGACCAGTTGTTGTGTTTCCCAGACCCGTTCACCCCCGCAAAAGGTTTTTCGTAGAGGAGGCACACCAACCCGTTCCGGAGCGCCACCTTTTGCATGGTTTCCATCACCAGCTGGTTTTGGTCCGCGGCAATGCTGGAGATTGAAAAGATCGGAGCCATTTCGTATTGAGCGGGGGCCACCTCGTTGTGCTTCGTTTTGGAAGAAATGCCCATTTTCCAAAGCTCGACGTCGAGCTCTCGCATAAATTTCGCGATACGATCTTTGATGGCGCCAAAATATTGGTCTTCCAGTTCCTGCCCTTTCGGTGGAGGAGCGCCAAAGAGCGTCCGACCCGCAAGGATCAGGTCCGTTCGTTGATCGAAGTAATCCTTGTCAATTAAAAAGTATTCCTGTTCCGGCCCAACGGTGGAGATGACCCTCTTGCTTTTTTTATTTCCGATGGCATTGAGCACGCGAACCGCCTGGCGGGACAAAGCCTCCATGGAACGAAGGAGAGGGGTCTTTTTATCCAACGCTTCGCCGGTATAACTCACGAAGGCGGTAGGAATGGTCAACGTCGCGTTACCGGCGGCGTCTTCCTTCAAGAAGGCTGGGGACGTGGTGTCCCACGCCGTATAACCCCGGGCCTCAAAAGTGGCCCGAATCCCACCCGACGGGAAACTGGAAGCGTCCGGTTCTCCTTTTATAAGAGCTTTGCCGGAAAAAATGGCCATAGCGGAGCCATCCCCTTTGGGCTCCAAAAAACTGTCGTGCTTTTCCGCTGTTTTTCCTGTGAGGGGCTGGAACCAATGGGTGTAATGAGTGGCGCCTTTTTCCATGGCCCACACCTTCATCGCTTCGGCCACAACGTTGGCCACATCCAGGGTCAACTCAGCCTCTCCAAGCATCACTTTACGGAGCGCCGCGTGGATGTTTTTGGGAAGACGCTTTTTCATTTCTCTCTCAGAAAAAACGTTGGAACCAAAAATTTCCGACAAAGTGGGTTCGGCTGAAAGGGAGCGGCCGTTTGAAGAATGGATCGCAGCACTCGCACTGGCTCGTTTCGTTGGCATATCATTAACCTCGCTTGAAAAGAAGTATCCCCCCAGGGGATCCCTGGTGGAGTGTGTCATCCCCGTTGAATTGATTCTTGTGTTCCATGGACGTCGTTGTCCATGATTATTCGAACAGCCTGATCATTATACCACACTGCCCAAAGCCGAAATCAAGGACTCTTTTTTTTCTTGACACTTCCCACTGGATTCTGTTAGAGTGCAACCCATCGCACGAGGCTGTGCGGTCAAGAGCATCATGTTGGACGATGGCGTCCTCCCGAGCACAAGCTTGGGAGGATTTTTTTTGTAGAAGGCGAACGGGGTGGGATCTAAGAAGTAACCGCCCAGCGAAATCATAATAAAAAGGAGAGTCAAAAATGCGCGTAAAATCAACAGGAGTAACCCTCATGGCCGTTTACATACTGGCCTCCCTGGGTGCGGGCGTCCGAGCGGAAGGGCCCAACGTCACCGGGATGGTGGATGTCGGGTACAACTACAACCTGAATGGCCAATCGACAAACGAAATGCGGTCTTTCGATGACCAGTCCAATACCATCACCTTACACAACGCCAAAATCGGGGTGGATGGAATGGTGAAGGAGAATGTGGGCTACAAGATAGAACTCATGTATGGCCACGATGCCTCGGTAACAAATGCCGGAGGTTTTTATACGCCCGATTCCAGTTCAACGGAGACCAACCTTGAGGCCGACATCGCCCAAGCCTACCTCACTTTCCCTTGCCCGATCACGGGGGCCAAATTTACTCTAGGAAAGTTTGTGACTCCTTTCGGGGTTGAAGTGATTGAGGCGAAAGACAACTTCAACATCAGCCGAGGTCTCCTCTTCGGCTTCGCTATTCCCACCGCCCACACCGGGCTCAAGGCCGACAAGAGCCTGATGAATGGAGAGGTCACTACCACCGTTGGGATTGTGAACGGTTGGGACAACATGAACGACAACAACAAAGGGAAGACCGCCATCGCTCAGGTGGGAACCACGCTCCTGCCCAAAACATCCATCACACTGGGCGGCGCCTACGGCTCGGAACAAAACCCCAACGGAGACAACGAACGAAGCGTTGCCGGGAATGGACGAAGTTTGGTGGATGCCATTGTCAAGGTGACCCCCATCGACAGCCTCACAATCATTGGGAACTACGACATCGGCGAAGAAAAAACCAACCATCCAGACGAGATCACGGCTTCCTCTGAGAGAAAAACAGGGAACTGGCAAGGGGTGGGCGTTCACGCCAACTTCAAAATCAACGACATGTTCTCCATTGCCGGCCGATGGGAAACACTGGATGACGACGGAACTCGGCTCGAAGGGATGGAACAGGTTCTCCGCTCGGAAACCGTCACACTCCAGGCCAAAAAGGATGACGTCATCTACCGATTGGAGTACCGCGCGGACCATTCAACCTATAACAACGGGGGAACGATGGCGTTCTCTGATGATCTGGGGAACATGAACAGGAAGAGTCAAGCCACCATCGGCGCCCAGGTGATCCTCTCGTTCTAACGGGTTCCAAGGCGTAATCGATTCACACCCTGCCCAAAGGGACACCGCCTCAGATCCTCTTCATCGAGGCGGTGTCCCTTTGGCGGGTTTTTCCCCGGGCCTCCTTTTGGTTGGGACTACCCCCCCCCGGGGATTTTTTTATAAGGACAGTCCGATGACATTGGAAAAATTCATTCAGGAAGGGAACTTACGGGTAAACTTAAAACCCGTGGTCTCTATTCGGAAAAAGGCTTCTGTGGGGTGGGTGGCACGAACGGAAGGCCATTCAGGGCCCAGAGGACCGGCGTCTCGCTCCCTGGCAGGGAAAGAGGGGTTGGCCATTGAATTTGATCGCTGGTACCGCAAAGAGGCCTTGGCCGCTTATAAAACGGCGGGAGCCACAGGTCTTCTTTTCTTAGGGTTTGAGACCGCTGTCCTTGATTTGGGCGTTGGGGGATCGGGTCACCTGGCCAGACAGGTGGACGAGTTGAGGCTCAACCCTTCCGACATCGTCATATCCATCCGGGAATCCCGCGTTGAAGACCTGGCCGCTCTCAAAGAATTTGTGACCCGCCATCGGTCCCAAGGCTTTTTAATTGCTCTCAAAGATTTAGGAATTGGGCATTCAAATTTCGAGCGGGTCACTCTGCTGAAACCGGACATCCTGATAATGGGGAACCCTTTGGTCGAGGATCAGGAAAAGGATTTTCTCGCTCAGGAAATTATAAAAGCACTGGCGGCCCTTTCAAAAAAGATCGGCGCCCTGCTGATCGCGGAAGGGGTGGCCACGGAAGGCCAAGCGCTGGCGGCTTTAGACAACGGGGTGGATATGCTGGAGGGGTCTTTTTTTAATCCCGAGACCTGCACCCAGACAATCAACATATTGGCCTTGCGGTACAAATCTTTTGCTGTTGAAAAATCGAAATCCGACAAAAATCGTGTCCGGGAAACTGAAAAACTCCTTTCCGTAGTTGTCCGGGCTCTTACGGGGATCCCTTTTGCCAAGATTGAAACAAAACTTGCCGATCTCATTAAAGAAAATCGTTCGATTGAGTGCCTGTTCGTCCTCAGCGAATCAGGGACACAAGAGTCTGAAACCCACACGCGACCCGAGGTCCCTTTTAAGCGCAACGCGCTCTTTCATCCCGCTCGCCCTGGGGCGGATCACTCCATGAAAGAATACGCCTACCTTCTGGCCGAGTCCTTCGTGAACCGATACCGAACAGAACCCTATGTTTCCCAAGCCTCCGGGAATCTCTGCGTGACGCTCTCTTCCCTCTTCCGGGACGACACCAACAAAAACCATATCCTCTGCCTCGACATCCCCTGGGGGTGATGGCGAATCCTTTTTTTATTTCCCACCCCATTTTTCCGAAATCCGATCAAACTCCTCAATCGTGACAGTTTCCGCTCGACGTTGGGGATTCACACTCAGTTCGGTCAAGACAGAATCCACTTCGGTTCTGGTTTTGTTGAGACCGTGGCAAAGACTATTGGAGAGGGTTTTTCGACGTTGACCAAAAGCGGCATGGGCCACCTTAAAAAACGCATCGATGTTTTTAACCCGAGGGCTGGGAAGGCGATTCAACTCCAGAACCGTCGAAGTTATTTTCGGCGCGGGGCGAAACGCTCCTGGGGGAACTTCAAACAGGCGCCGAACCGTTGCTCGGGATTGGACCGATAACCCCAAGAGTCCCCAGGACTTCCCTCCCGGAACAGCCCGCATACGATCCGCCACTTCCTTTTGAACCATAAAAACCGCACGGTCCCAGCCCCGCCAAGCCAGAACTTTTTGGACAATCGCCGCGGCGGCAGAATAGGGGAGGTTTCCCACAACTTTAACGGGTCGATCTCGCACGGGAGGAAGGGGCCAATCCATAAAATCAGCGCTCACGATGGTCAGGCGAGGATCATGCCCCCATTGTTGGGCAAGGACGGAAACCAACTCCTGATCCAACTCAACGGCCGTCAAAGATCCACAGAGAGACAGCACAGGGGACGTCAACGCCCCCCGGCCCGGACCGATTTCAATAACGTGATCTTCCCTTCCACACAGCAAAGATTCCGCAATACGGCGAGCAACAGCCGAACTTGTCAAAAAGTTTTGTCCCCAAGGCGCGCGCATAAAACGATTAAAACATAAAAATGAATAAAAATACGTTTAGTCTTTTTAAGATTTTTTAGGTAATAATCATAATCTATGGGCGAATTTGTCGGGTTTAAGTTACAATCCTGTTACCATGAAAAACGAATCCAATATTAAAAAAGAACTCGGTGCGCGCATTCGCGCTTTACGGAAACGCCACGGTCTCACGCAGGAAGAAATGGCGGAGAAATGTGACCTTCACTGGACCTACATCGGAGGCCTTGAACGCGGGGAACGAAACCCCACGTTGACCACGATGCAACGGGTTGCGGCGGGGCTGAGCGTTGGGCTCAACCAACTGATTGACGCCCGCTCCTTCCCGCGTCCCCAGTCGGATGAAGAAAGCAAAGAAGCCCGACTTCTCCGCCTGATTCGGAAGAAAGGAGGGGACAGCGTTGAGCTTGCCACGAAAGTCATTCGTGAAGTGGTTCGCTGGCGTGATCGGTATTCAACTCGAAAAAGTTAAGATTCGGACATCCTCTTTTATGAACCGCCTTTTCTCTAACGGGAAGAGGCGGTTTTCTTTCTCAATAGCTCCCGCCGAAGGAAGTCCAACGCCCAAAGGGCCGACTGCTGTTGAACAAAAGTTCGGTCACCTATAAAATTCTTTTCCCACACCCGTGTTCCCCCCGAACCTGCCAACCCGATATAAACCCGCCCCACTGGTTTCGTGGGCGTTCCCCCCAGCGGACCGGCAATGCCTGTCACCGACAAAACATATTCGCTCCGGGCTTTGGCACGCAATCCTTCGGCCATTTCCCTCGCGACCTGCGCGGAAACAGCACCGTGCGTCCCCAACGTTTCATTTTTGACACCACAAAAAAGCCTTTTGGCCACGTTAGAGTAACTGACAACCCCTCCCCAGAATACGTCAGAAGATCCGGGGAGAGAAGTCATTAACTGAGCGAGCCTCCCCCCTGTACACGATTCAGCAATGGCCAGTGTTAAGCCCTTTTTTCGGAGAAGATCCCCCACCACGGATTCGAGCGTCTCCATTCCCTTCCCAAAGAGGACGGGGCCAAACACGCGGCCCATCCAACAATCCCACTGAGTTAAAACAGTCTCCACCCCACGCTCGGTCGGCCCCTGCAGAGTCAATTTCAGATCCACAACACCCCCCTGTGCCAGAATGCCCCAGGTGACCCCTTGATGAAAGGAAACTCTTTTTCGAATTCGTTGGTCGATCACACTTTCCGGCAAACCAAACAAACGCCACAAACGGGTTTTTCGATGTCCCTTCGAAAAACGGGCGCGAAGAAAGGGGACCAAATCACGCTCAACCATGGGCTTCAATTCTTTTCCGGGACCAGGAAGCAAAACCAGAATTTTATCTCCGAGATCCAGCACTTGCCCAGGAGCCGTCCCCCGAAGATTCTCCAGAATCCGCGCCCCCCGGAGAACAAAAGCCTGCCGGCGGTTGGCGGGGGGCATCGACAACCCGCGCCTTCGAAACCGCTCCCGAATAACGGCGCTGAGTTCTGGATGAAAAATTAGTTTCCGCCCACAAACGGGGGCCCAAACATCCCGAGTTAGGTCGTCAAAGGTAGGGCCGAGGCCGCCGGTCACAACCACGAGAGAGGCACGATTCCAGACCTCCCGGAAAACACGTTTCATTTCTATCGGATCATCGCTCACGGTTGTCTCTCGCGCTAAGGGAAACCCCAGATCCTCCAACAGGGAAGAAAAATAGGCCCCATGGGTGTTCAATTTCCCCATCAAGAGCTCTGTTCCCACACACACCAGCTCCACTCTCGGTGTTTTCATTTATGTCATCCCCAAATAAGCGGCTCTTACCGCCCGATCTGTGATCAAATCCTTCGCCGATCCTTCCCGCACCACATGCCCGGTTTCCATCACATACCCCCGGTGCGCCACGCGAAGGGCCTCCTGGGCGTTTTGTTCGACCAAAAGAATGGGCGTTCCCTCCCGATGGATCTCTTGAATGATGGAAAATATTTTTTGGACGACCAGGGGAGCCAACCCCATGGAAGGCTCGTCCATCATCAACAATCGAGGATAGGCCATGAGGGCCCGGGCCATCGCCAGCATCTGTTGTTCCCCCCCGGACAACGTGCCCCCCTCTTGACCCATCCGATGCCCCAAAACGGGAAAAAGAGCACAGACCCGCTCCACGTCCCGTTCCCGATTTTTCCAATTTCCCCGAGAAAACGCCCCCACCTCTAAATTCTCTCGTACACTGAGTTGCGGAAATATTCGCCGTCCCTCTGGCACATGAACAAGTCCCAACCCCGCCGTGCGATGGGCCGGAAACGAATCCACACGTGAGCCATCAAAATAGATTTCCCCGGCGTCCGGTTTGAGAAGTCCTGAAATCGTTTTCAAAAGGGTGGTTTTCCCCGCCCCGTTGGCCCCAATCAAACAAACAATCTCCCCCGGCCCCACCTCTAAGGAAACGCCATGGAGAGCCTTTATTTTCCGACCGTAGGATGAGTGAATCCCTCGAACGCTAAGCACCCGGAACTCCCAAATAGGCTTCGATCACCTGGGGATTGGTTTGGATTTGCTTGGGGGTCCCATCGGCAATCTTACGACCATAGTCCAACACCACCACGCGATCCGAAACACCCATGACCACGCGCATGGCGTGTTCAATAAGTAAGAGAGCGACCCCTTCCTGTCGAATCCGTTGGAGCGTCTCCATCAACATCTGACTTTCCCCCGTGTTCATCCCCGCGTTCGGTTCATCGAGGAGCAACAGCCGTGGTTCCGTGGCCAAGGCCCGTGCGATTTCCAAACGCCGTTGATCCCCATAAGAAAGGTGACGAGCGGGGGTGTGGGCCTTGGTCTCCAAACCCACCGCTTGCAACCGTTCAAGTGACGACTGACGAATTTCTTTTTCCTCGCGATAAAAGGCCCGGGTACGAAAAAGAGCCGCGCCCAATTCCGATCGCGTTCGGCAGTGGCGGCCCACCATCACATTTTCCAAAGCGGTCATGGACGCGAAGAGACGGATGTTCTGAAACGTGCGGGCCAGGCCCCGTTGCGTGATCCGGTGAACCGAAAGATCGTCAATCCTCTCCCCCGAAAACTCGATCGTCCCTTCGTCCAATCGATAAAACCCGGTGAGCACATTAAAAAGGGTCGTTTTTCCAGCACCGTTGGGACCAATCACGCTCACGATTTCCCCCGCGTGGAGAACCAGATCAACGGAATCCAGGGCCGTCAGACCACCGAACCGTTTGGTCACACCCTTCATGGAGAGAAGTTTCATCCTATTCTCTTTTCCGTGATCGGGGGATGATCCCTTCGGGACGGAAAATCGCGGCGGCCACAAGCAAAGCGCCAAAAAGAAGGTAGCGCGCGTTCGCCATTGACTCGCCGCCCCAGCGAAAGAAAAGGTCCGACCGAAGGAATTCAGGCAAACCCACGATGATCACCACCCCCAACAACACACCGGGAAGTGATCCAGCCCCGCCTAAAACAACCATGGCCACCAACAGAGCGGACTCCCAAAAAGTAAAGGATTCCGGCGTTACAAAATTTTCCCAACGGGCGAAGAGGCCCCCCGCCACCCCCGCAAACGCCGCTGAGAGAGTGAACGCCACATTCTTTAACCGAGGGACGTTTATTCCCATGGCTTGGGCCGCTGACTCATCCTCCCGAATCGCAATCCACGCGCGCCCTATCCGGGATCGATCCAACCGTCGACAGAGAACCCAACCGAGAAGTACAAACCCATAGATCAAATAGAAATAATGGGTGTTCGAATACAGAGGAACGCCAAAGAAAGAAGGGACAATCGTGTTTTCCGATAGGAGAGAAAGGCCTTTGGGGCCATGGGTCAAAGAGTCCCAGTTGTTTAAAGTGATACGGGTGATTTCCCCAAACCCCAAAGTCACGATGGCCAAATAATCCCCGCGCAACCGCAATACCGGAGCTCCCAACAGGGCGCGCACCCCCATGGCCACCACCGCGCTCACGGGAAGACAAAACCAAAAACTCCATCCCCGCAGGGATAGGAGAGCCGTGGTGTAAGCGCCCAAGGCGTAGAACGCCATGAATCCTAAATCCAAGAGTCCCACATAACCCAACACCAGATTGAGACCCAAGGCCAAAATCCCGTAAAGTCCCATCATCCCCAGAATCCGAATGAGGAACCCCCAACGGCCTCCCTCCAAAACCCACGGGAGAGACAAGAAAGCGAACCCGGCCAGAAACAGAAGGAGGACTTGCCTATACTTTTTCGGCAACGGATTTCCCCAAAAGACCGGACGGGCGAAAAAGGAGGATTCCGATTAAAACCACGAAGGCAAAAACATCCTTCCATTCGGGTTCCGGCAAAAACCCTGCCCCCAAAGATTCCAGGAGGCCCAACAAGAACCCGCCCAACATGGCCCCCGGGACACTCCCAATCCCCCCCAAAACCGCCGCGGTAAACGCTTTGATCCCGGGCGTAAAACCCATATTGTATTTGACGGAGCCATAAGAGAGCCCGCTCAAGATTCCCGCCGCCCCCCCCAACGCTCCTCCAATAAAGAAAGTTAGCGCTATAACCCGGTTCACGGGGATACCCATTAAAACCGCCGTTTCCGGATCTTGGGAAACGGCCCGCATGGCTTTCCCCATTTTCGTCTTTTTAATGAAGAGGGTAAGGAGAATCATTAACACCACGGAAACGGAAACAATAAACCCCTGCAAAAAGCTCACACGAAGTCCTCCAAAGTAAAACCGGCCCGTTGAAAAAACAGCGGGAAAAGCCAGCTGGCTGTCACGCCACAAAAAAACGAGGTTTTGGAGAAAGAGGGAAGCCCCAATAGCGGACAGAAGCGGCGTGAGACGGGATGAAGTCCGCAAGGGCGCGTACGCGACCCGATCCAACAGAACCCCCAACAACCCGGTCCCCACCATCGCCAACAGGAATACAAAGATCAGGATGCCCGCACCGCCGCCCCCGGGCCACAGAGACAAGAGACCCCACCCCCCCATGGCCCCAACCATGAAGAGTTCGGAATGGGCAAAGTTTATCATTCGGAGTACCCCATAAACCATGGTGTATCCAATGGCAATGAGCGCGTAAATTCCACCCAATGTTACGCCGTTCACTATTTGTTCTAAGACGACCCCCACCCCTCCCGTCATGGACGCCCCACACGAGGCTCCAAGGTCTGGGGAAGGCCCGATACGGGAGAAGGAGTGGCCGCCGGACATGGGGAAACGACATTCGCCGATCTTAAGGGGAAGAGAAAAGGAGTGGGGTCCACCTTCTTTTTGGAAGGTGTTAATATTTCAAAATGGAGGTGGGGACCTGAGGCTCGACCGCTCTCACCAACGAAACCCAAGGTTTCTCCCCGTTGAATCGATTGACCCGATCGAACAGAAATTTTCCGGAGATGGGCGTAGCGGGTCAACCATCGGTCTTTATGTCGAAGGAGAACCATGCGTCCGTAGCCCCCCCGATGGGAAATGATTTCAACCACCCCGTCCCGGGAAGCCCGAACAGGATCCCCCCCTCTCGCCGATTCCACCAAATCGATGCCTCCATGAAATTTGCGACCCCGGGAACCGAAGGAAGAAATCACCCGTGGACGATTCAATGGGAGAGAAAAGACCTGACCCGAAGTGTCATCCCCCCTGGAAAGAGAGAGAGAAGGAACGGATTTCTTTTTTTGAACCGCGGAGGGACGAAGAGGCTCCTGATTCGGGGCAAAGGAGGGGCGGGGCCCCCGTGCCATGGGGCCAAGACAGCCAACCAACATAAACCCAAGACTAATAAAAAGGAAACCCTTATTCGTGGGGCACAAACCGTCCCCCTTTCACAACGAAGAGGGTCATGGTCTTATTGAGCGTATCACCGATATCATCAAAAGTTGTCGTTCCTAATATCCCCGTGTAAGTCAAACCCCGCAAGATCTCGATGATCTTTTTTTTATGGGGTCCTGTTTTCTCCATGGCGGCTAAAAGAATATTGGTCACTTCGTAAGCGTAGTGATCGTAGGCCTTCACCTCGTGATCCGGGTAATGAAGTCGATACTTTTCAATAAAGGATTTTGCGGTATCCAACAATTCCGGCGGTCGGCCAAGATAAGTGACAAAGGCCCCTTCTGCCGCGTCCCCAGCAATACGAAGAAAATCCGGATCGTAACTGATCTCACCCGTCAAAAAAGGGACAGACACCCCGGCCTCTCGCGCCTGACGGAGGATGAGCCCGCCTTCGGTGTACGTCCCCCCGAAATACAACAAGTCCGGCCGAAAAGGTTTCAAGCGGGTCACCAACGCTTTAAAATCCTTGTCCCCCGGTTGTATCCCGTCAAACGAGAGGACTTCCCCTCCCAATTCTTTAAATCGATTTTCAAACACTTCGGCGAGGCCTTGCCCATAGGCCGTCTTATCGTGAACGATCGCGACAGCTTTACATTTCAATGAACGGACGGCAAAATCCGCGGCGAAAGCCCCTTGAACATCGTCCGTGGTTGTCACGCGAAATATATTCCGTGGCCCCATCCAACCGGGAGACCGTTGCTGTCGTGTCAGGAACGGGTTCGAAGACCCCGCGTTCATCATGGGAAGCCCCGCCCGCGCGTAAACCGCGGAAGCCGGGATGGAACACCCCGAATTGAAATGGCCCACCACCGCCACGATGTCCGGATCCGAAACCACGCGATTGGCCACGTTCACCGCTTCTTTCGGGTCGGAGCGGTCATCAAACGCCACAAGTCGCAACTTGAATTTCGGAAACCGGCCAGACGCGTTCGCCTCGTCCACCGCCAGCGCGGCCCCTCTTTTCAATCCGGCACCCAGGGCCGCAATATCGCCCGTCAACGGAACGGCAATGGCGATTTTCACCTCACGGGGACCGCCCTGGCATCCCCAGAAGAAACCTAAAAACAAAACAATAGGAAATATTTTTTTCATGCAGGCTTTCCCGATTTCTCCTTGTTCCGAGACCGCAGTTGCATTAACGCCCCCACCGCCAGAACCACATAGAACCCCATACTTCTAAAAAAATCGACCGCGGGAAGGCCCACCAACGCTCGATCCACGACCACCCAGGTTCCCAAAATAACGAGAAACAGAAAGAGGGCCCCAGTAAAAAGTCCCCACGCTAACCCCTTTGCCCGCAGACGGTTATTAATGAGCGCAAGCACCAAAAGACCTGTCGGAAGATAAACAGCAGACCGCCCCCACGAAACGGATCCGTGAAGGGCTCTAATTCCTACGGTCCAAAGATAGAGGACAACCGCCATTGCCAACACCCCATATTCCGCGCGAAGCCCTTTCAAATGCCCAACTCTCCGCGAATAGCTTCGACGGTGGGCAAAACAGACTTCGGCTTCGGCACCAGAGCCAGGGCACGCTCTGGATCTTTAAGACCGTGCCCTGTTAACACACACACCACGGTGGCCGAAGAAAGGGCTAACGCCGGATTCGAACGAACAAATTTCTTCAACCCCGCCACCGAAGCGGCGCTGGCTGGTTCACAAAATACGCCCTCCCGCGCCAGGGCCAGGTAAGCCTGCACAATTTCGTCATCGGACACGGCCCCGATCATTCCCTTCGATTCGTCCCGTGCCTCGAGAGCCTCTTTCCAGGACGCGGGATTTCCAATTTTGATGGCGGTCGCAATGGTTTTGGGATCTTTTATGGCCTCGCCCTTAACGATGGGAGCCGCGCCTTCCGCCTGCCACCCCATCATTTTAGGGACCTTCCGACATTTTCCCAATGCTATATATTCTTTGTACCCTTTCCAATAAGCCGTGATGTTGCCGGCGTTTCCCACGGGGATGAAGTGATAGTCCGGAGCCTCCCCCAACTCATCGACGATCTCAAACGCCCCTGTCTTTTGGCATTCAATGCGGAACGGATTGATCGAATTCACGATGGTGATGGGAGCCACTTCGCCCACCCGCCGCACCATGGTTAAAGCGTCATCAAAGTTCCCTTGAACCGCAAACACTTCGGCCCCATGGATCAACGCCTGCGACAATTTCCCCAACGCAATTTGCCCCTCCGGAATCAGGACCACGCAGCGCATCCCGGCACGGGCGGCGTAGGCGGCGGCCGAAGCCGATGTGTTACCCGTAGACGCAGTAATGACCGCTTGCGATCCCGCTTCCGCGGCTTTTGAAATGGCGAGGGTCATCCCGCGATCTTTAAAGGAACCGGTCGGGTTTAATCCCTCGTATTTCAGAAAAAGACGAAGATGGGGCGCCCCCACCCATTCAGCCATACGACAGGTGGGAAGAAGAGGGGTATCCCCTTCCTGAAGGGAAATAACCGGCGTCCTCTCAGAGACAGGCAACAGGGCACGGTAACGATGAATTAATCCAGTTCGGGTCATAGAAGTTTGTTGGCGAGAAATTATCTCATTTTTTTGCCAACCAAAGGTTGTCCCATCCCTATTTTGTCTTTAAGGATAAAAGGCGATTCTGGACTTCTATTGAATTCGGACGCAGGAGAAGATAGGACTGGTAAGCTTTTCTTGCGGCTTCAAGTTGGTGGAGATCTTCATGGACCACCGCCAAGTTCAAATACACTTCGGCGAAAGAGGGTTTCATTTCCAGTGCGCGGGAATAGTCTTCAATGGCCTCAACAGGTCGACCTAACGCTTGCCAGGCCGATCCTCGATTGGCGTAGGTCACCGCGGCGTGGGGATCGATGGCCAAACTTTGGTTGTAAACCCGCAAAGCGGAATCGTATTGTCCCAAGGAAAAAAACACATTCCCCATGTTATTGAGCGCCCTTGTGGATTGAGGGTTTAAGCGGAGGGCTATTTTGTATTCCGCCATGGCTTTATCAAATTCACGACGTTGCGAATAGGCCGATCCCAACCGGTTGTGGGATTCCACACTTAAGGGGTCCGTTTCCACCGAGCGACCCCAAAACCGCACATCGTCTTTCCAATCCAACGTTCGTCGAAACGTCAAAGCGCCAAACCCCACAAGCAAAAGGAGCAATAGGGTTTTTCCCTTTCCCTTCCAAGCCCCCTCCTGAACCCCGAGGGAGGCCACCCAACCAGAAAAGCCCATGGAGGACAGGTAAAGATACCGGTCCGCCATAAAATTTTCTTTAAGGAAGGGGATGAAATTCAGCACAGGGAGAAGTCCCACCACCACCCATAAGGACAGAAACGCCTTGAGACGCGAACGCCGAAGTACCCAAAAAAACACCCCGCCCCCCCCCAGAAATCCCAAGAATATAAGGACAACGAGAGGATCCCCCACTCGAGCCACGACTTCCACATGGTGGTCGGGACTTAAATGAAACGGCCATAGCAATTGTTTGAGGTAGAGAAAAAAAACCTTAGCCATGGTCAGCCCATTCACGATAAAACTATCTTGAATATAGGGAACACTCAATTCCTTGGGATTTCTTAAAGCGAAAAAACGGACCCAGAGGTAAAAGAGACTGATCAACCCATACCCCAAATAGGGCCACCAACGAAGAATTCCGCGAGAAAGATTCTTCTCCTTTCCTAAAATTGACTCGTAGAGCAGGAGCAAAAGAGGAAAAACGATCCCCATTTCTTTCGAAAACAAAGAAAGGGTGTAGCAGGCCAAGGAAAGCCCGTATAAACGCATTTTCACATTTCCGAGCGACTCTCCTGGGAGACACCGAACGTAGAAATAAAACGCCAAAACCAAGAACAACCCACAAAAAAGTTCCTCGTTAAAAGAAACTTGGAGAACCGCTTCCGTGTTGATGGGATGAAGAAGGAAGAGAGCCGCCCCCCAAAAAGCCGCCCCTTTCATTTCAAAAATTCTTCGGAAAAACAAAAACACGGCCACCCCCGTAAGAAGGTGGAGGAGGAGAGACAATCCATGAAAACCTGGCCGACTGAGCCCCCAAAACAAGTGGCCCATCAAATAGGAAGCCGTCGCGACGGGACGGTAACTGAGTTCCCCTGAACCAAGAAAATAGGACGAACCAAAAAGGTGGCCAATGTTTTTCCAATCTTTGATGAACGTGTTGGCCACCAAAACCACTTGGTCATCCCAAAGGAATCCATTGTGAAGACTCCTCATATAGACCAAACCAACACCCAGAAGGAGGACGGCAAAATTTCGCCACTCTTTTTTTTCTTCCGCTTTCATTTCGAGGAAAACCGTTTCTCTCCCCCCATGGTGAATAGAGTGGTGTAGAGCTTCTCATGTTCCAGAACCATTTGGGTTTTATCAAATTCTCGGCCGATACTGGCCTTTGCCCTCTGTCCTATTTCCTTGGCCAATACAGGGTTTTTTAACAGTTGGTCCAGTCGCTCCGCGGTCGCGGAAGGATCGCCGGGGGGGGTCAAAAATCCATTGACGCCATGAACGATAACGTCACGACAGCCATCCACCGCGTTTACCACGCAGGGAAGCCCCACGGCCATGGCTTCCACAAGAGACATGGGAAGCCCCTCCCAGAGGGAGGTCATACAGAAGATATCCGATCGGCCCAGCAAAGCGGGGATATCTGGGCGCCAGCCTGCCAAAAGGACCCGGTGGGTCAAGTTTCGTGACTGAATTTCTTTTTCCAACATTTCCCGCCCCTGACCATCACCAATAACCAAGAACTTCACGTCAGGGTGAAGTACAGCCACGATGGCCGCGGCACGAATAAAATCCAAAAGGTTTTTCTGGGGTTTAAATGGACCAATGGTCGTCACCAACCGGTCTTTTGAATTCAACAACACTTTCGGATCCCGAGACATTCCTTGATATTCGTCTAAATGGACAGCGGCCCGAATAAGATGATGCCGATCGGAAGACCCAATCCCCCGGAGGAGAGCCTCTTCCCGATTGGATTTGGAAACGAAAACAAGGGCTGACGTGATCCGAGCGAGCCATCGCTCAACTCGAACGAACAAACCCCGGACCCATTTTTTTTGAACCGGGGTAAACCCAAACCCATGAACGGTATGGACGACGATCGGGACTCCCGCCAACCATGCCGCCAGCCGACCCAATACACCCGCTTTGGAAGAATGGGTGTGAACAAGATGGGGCCGTTCCGAGCGAAGAAAACGATAGAGGTTTATAAGGACAAGGAAATCCCACCACGGACGTATGGGGCGACGAAGGCCCGGCACAAAACGAACCGGGATGCCAATGTGTTTAGCGTCCCCGTCCAAAATTCCCCCTCGACCACAGTAGAGCACGGGGGCGAAAAGATCACGGTTCAAATGTCCCACCAAAGTGAGAACAGTCTGCTGAGCCCCCCCCCACTCCAGAAGAGTGATGATGTGAACAACCTTAATTTTTCCCGACATTTCTTAATCCTTTTACTTTTTCTTCGACCCTCTGGGTCCAGGCGGCCCGGAGATCCGTGTCGCCTCCCAACACCCGGGGGTCCGAGAGAGCCCGAAGCGCGCCCTGATACGCCCGATCCGCCTCCTCCCAACGGTGCAACCCCACCAAGAGGTCCCCCCGTCTTTCCCAGGAAGAGGCCTGAAGGGGCATGAACTGATTTGCCCGCTCATAGTCGAGGAGAGCCTGCTCCACCTCTCCCTTTTCAAGGGCCAGTGCGGCGGCCCCAACGCGAAACCCAGCCGCCGCGGGGGCCAAACGGATCGCCCGGGCAATATCTGCGGTCGCGCCGTCCCAGTCCTGAGCCCGCATTCGAAGGGCCGCTCGCAATTCGTAGAGCCCTGGGTTTTTTGGGTTCCATCGGAGACCCCGGTCAACCTGCCCCTGAGCTCTTTCCCATTGTTCAGCAGAAAACGAATGCCGGGCCATGGCCAAAGATTGGTTCCCGCGAAAAAGGGCGAAAGACACCAAGCTAAATAAAAGACCCCCTGCCAAAGTAAGCAAGGACATCGTCCGCCATTTAACCCGTGACCATTCCGTCCCCGGTCCATCCTCTCCTGCCCCGGCAAGACCGGCCGCCAGGAAGAAAAGCCACAATAACCCTGGAAATGAAAATCCTATGTGAAAGAGGTTGTATAAACAAAACCCTCCCATGCCAAGAAACAACGCGGGAGATCCACCGCGAAGGACGCCTCGGCAGGCCTTGAAAAGTGACGCTCCGATCAAGAGGAATAAGGCCCCCGCCCCCACCAGGCCTCTCTCAGCCAAAAATTCTAAGATAAAATTATGAGCGTAAAGACTATTCAACCCCCAAGTCAACGCACGAAAAGCTGGATACGCTTCACCAAAAGCCCCCGGCCCCACCCCAAGTAGGGGGTGGGACGAAAACATCTGAAAAGCTGTCGCCCACCAGGTCCACCGATCCAAATCCCCTTGAAAAAGTTTGGGCCATTCCCCTCGCGCCAAGATAAAACCGATGCCCATCAGAAGAAGGATCACCAAGAGAAGAACGATAGAATTCTGACGATTGATCTTTTTTCGGGCCAACAGGATGGAGACCGCGAGGATTGCCTGAAATGAAACAACAGCGTACCCTACCATGGAACGAGAAAAGAGAATTCCCATTAAAACAAGCAAGGAGGCCCCTCCCCAAAACAAACGGGGAAGGCGCGCCGAATCCCATCGGATGACGTTAAAAATCACCAGCGGCCCTGTCAATACCAAAAGAGCCACGAGTATATTTGGGTTTAACAGGGGGCCGGTCCAAGGGGTGTCCCCTGCGCTACCGAGAAACGTCGCCAACACGGCCACGGCCCCCGTTCCCGCAAGGACCTGGGAATATTGGGACCGACGAACATTCGACGATCCCGCCGCCAAAATGAAAAAAGCCAACAATGGAATATCATTGAGCAACGCCGGGATGGCGCTGTGGGGAAAAGGACTGGAGAGAGCGGAGAGGAGACTTGCCCCTAGAAGGACAACACTAAGGAGTCCCCATTGGCCCACCTGAATAGAAAATCTGGAAAATTCACCTGACCGGCCCATCAACAAGAGAACGGCCCCTAAAATTAGGAGAAAAGACCAAACAAGATGAACGAGAGTCTGAGCCCATTGATCCCAGCCCACCCGCAGGAGGGGGAGAGAAAAAACCAAAAACAACAGGATCACGTGTCCCATAGACGTAAACCGTGCCATGGGACGAACGGGACGGGTAATCACCCCCGATCCACCTCGCGGGCCGCCGCCCGCCCATCCAAAAGTGCTTCTTCCATGAAAGAGTATTTCCACCCCCCGTATCGACCAATGGAAAGAGCCTTGGCCTCTTTATTCAACCAGTGGAAAATGGTTCCCAGTGCTGAGGACCGGTTTTCATCGTAGATCACGTAGGCGTACCGGATGGGGGCGAAATGGAGGACAGGGAACGAATCCCGTGGTTGCAAAATTCCAGCGGCTAAGAGGCCCCTCCGGATTTCTGAAAACAGATGAGCCCGCCCCGCGTTCGTAGTGGGTTCTGTTCCTGGTGGGAAAGAGACTTCCACGTACATAGAGGAACACCCTCGCGGAACCACGTGGGGAGTGAAATTCATGGGAAACCCCACGCGGTAAAAAGGATAATTTTTTTCGGGGAAATAAATCCAGGAGGCCTTTGATATCTTTGGCCGGTCCACCCCGATATTCACACACAAGACTGTGGTCCAGCGCAACCGTTCCAAGGGTTTCGTTAGTTCCTTAGGGAACGGGGTCAGTCGCTTCAACAGTTCCGGCAACGGGAGGGTTGAAACGAGACGATTGTAAGGAACCCGCTCCCCGGAAGAGAGGACCACCCGCCGATACTTCCATTCCACCGCTTCGATGGATTCACCCAGTCGCAACCCCTTAAGGGAAGGAGCCATGGCTTCTGCCAAAGCTTGAATTCCCCCACGCTTTGGGTAAAGGAAAGTCGTGTTGTACCCAAATCGTTTCCGATGCAATCGCTCGGCCCCGGCTTCCACATCCGCCAATGTGGGAACAGGGACAAACTGGCCACACCAGTCCGGCGTCATAGAGTCGGCCGGGATTCCCCACAGCTTTTCGTTATAGGGGATCATGAAATGACGGGAAATCCCTTCACCAAACAAACGCCGACACCACTCTTTGAAATCAAGCGGACCTGCATTGGCGAGGGGATGATCGCCAAAAATCCGCCGCGCGTCCCGAACGCCCTTCACACACTCGTGAATAACCCGCGCGGGAAGCCCGTGAAGGTTTGCCTGGAAGGGATAAGGGGTCTGAACACCGTTCGAATGGATCCAAGCTCGTCGGACACACTCGACCCAATTCCCACGCAAAAGCCGACGGAGCAGCGCCTTGGTGTAGGGATCATGCAAGTGTAAGAGGTGTCCCGTAAAATCGAAGGTAAACCCCCCGACCGCCACGGATCGAGCGGTCCCCCCGGGCCGGGGTTCTCGATCAAACAGGGTGTAAGGGGACCGGAGATGATAGGCGCAGGAAAGACCCGCCAATCCCGCACCGGCAACGACAACAGATTTCTTTCCAGCCACTAATGAACCACAACGTCATGGAGTTTCACCATGACATAAAGTCCACAAAGAAGAACGATCGCCACCAGGAAAAGTGAAACATAGAAAGGTGTCATGGTCAGGAGATATGCCCCAGCTGAAAAAACAGCCGCCACGGCCGCAAAGATCAAGACCACTTTCTCTGTTGAAAAACCAATCGCACGAAGTTTAAGGGCCAAATGGTCTTTCGATCCCAGGAAAGGAGACTTCCCTTGCTTCAGGCGAAGAAGACTAACGAAAAAAGTGTCATACACCGGAAGGCCAAGAATCAAGAGCGGGGCAAAGATCCCCACCTCGCTGACGCGGGTGTAGTCCGTCCCCAACGATAGACCCGCCAAGAGGAACCCCAACATAAGACTCCCCATATCCCCCATAAATATTTTTCTTTTCTTCGACATATTGTGGGGAATAAAAGCGAGGGTCGCTCCCACAATGGCCGCCGCCGCAAAATTCACATAAATCTGTTCTGTGGGGATGGAAATCAGAAGAAACCCTAAGGCCGCCACAAGGGTTTGGGAGGAGGCCAGTCCATCCATAATGTCGATTAAATTGATGGCGTTCGAAATTCCCGTAACCCAAATCAAGGTGAGAATAATCGCCAACCAATCCGGTTGAACGAAACGAATGCGCATATCAAAATAGACCAAAATCGCCGCGGCCAAAAACTGAAAGAAAAACTTGGCCTGAAACGAGAGCCCCTGTGGTTTCTTCAAATCGTCCACCAACCCCACCCCCGCCAGAAAAGCGCCTCCCAAAAGGAGGCCCCACAAGGAGCGAAGAGTTCCTGTGGGAAAATTTGTCGCAAACCGGAGAAGAACAAGAGCCCCCGCAAACCCCATAAAGATCGCCAGACCTCCCAGATAGGGGACCGGCTCCTTATGGGTTTTAATCTCCGTGTGGGGGTGGTCCAAAATACCCCACCGGAGAGCCGCCAGACGAACAACGGGAGTCATCAGGAACGTCATCAAAAAACTGGTCAAACAGGCCACCACGTAGAGGAGGATCATTTGGAAATCTCCAAAAAAGAAGATCGAGGTTCGAAGAGGGCGCATCGAAACATTCTCCATTGGTGAAGCTTAAACCGGATCAGTGTCCAGAGTGTTGCCAATCCATAAATAACGCTCCGACGAAAACCAATGGATGAGGACAACTTCTCGTATCGCGTCGGGACAGGAATGTCGCCCAACCGAAAACCGAAATGAACCGCTTGTATCAGGAACTGCTGATCGAAGACAAAATCGTCGGAATTCTTCTCCCAAGGAATGGTTTCGAGCACTTTCCGGCCGTAAGCTCGAAAACCGCTGTGTGTTTCACCCAGATTTTGGCCAAGAATAAAATTCTCCATCATCGTTAAGACTCGGTTGAAGAAGTATTTATAAGGGGGCATCCCCCCGGCCAAGGACTCCACACGCGTCCGAATGCGACACCCCAACATCACATCGCACACCCCTTTTTCAACAAAACCCGTCAAAAAGGGCGTAAGGCTTGAATCATACTGATTGTCCGGGTGAATCATAACAATGATATCAGCCCTTCGGTCTAAAGCCATCCGGTAACAGGACTTTTGATTGGCCCCATAGCCTCGGTTCTTTTCATGACAAAAAACGGTCAACCCAAGCCCCCGCGCTAGTGGAACGGTTCCATCTGTTGAGGCATCATCAACGAGGATGATTTCATCCACAATACCGGATGGAATTTTTAGAAGTGTATTTTCCAACGTCTTTTCTGCGTTAAAAGCAGGAAGTACGGCAATAATTACATTTTCCCTCTCCTTTCGATCCAAGGAATTCGTCCTTATCACCTAAGCAGGGCTAAATAAAAAATGGAAATCGATGGATAAGATTGGGACACCACAGAACGCCTCTGAGCACCGGATATTGATGCCTGACAATGTAAAAAAAGATTTACTGGACAAAGATTGATCATGGCTTATCCAAGCACCAAAATCGAAAAATGACCCCGAAATTGCGCAAAATGGTACGCCCCAGCCGCATTTTACTAAACCCTACCCTCCGATCGTATCGAAGGATGAGGGGTATTTCAATGATCCGGGGTTTAAATAATCGCAACTTGACCAAAATTTCAGCCGTAGCAGCAAAACCCTGCTCCTCAACAAGAGATCCCCACTTTTCATGCCCAGATTTGATCAACGAACCTTTAATAGCTCGAAACCCACAGGTAAAATCCCGAAGCCCCTGAACAGGAATAAAAATCCGAAAGAGGAAAGAAGCGCAAACACTTAGACACCGACGAATAAAAGGAACCCCACGACTGAGAGCTCCCCGAACGAATCGGGATGCCACCACCAGATCGGCCCGTCCATCTTCAACGGGTTGCACCAAGGAAGGAATCTGTATGGGTGAGTGGGTATTGTCCGCATCAAGAGTAACCACAACGTCGTGTGGAGAAAGAACAGGGATTAAGGCCGTGAATCCTGTCTGGAGCGCGCTCCCCAACCCCCTATTGGTTTTATGACGAACAATCACCAGAGGGACAGCCTGACTCCACCGTTCAAGGATGTTGAGGGTCCCATCCGTTGAGCCATCGTCAACAACCCAAACCTTGTAACGCCCATCGGCCAAAGCCCGGGCCACTCCGTTAAGAACGGCTCCGATGGCCTTTTCTTCATTGAAAGCCGCCAAGAGGATATGGATCATGGAGCCGTGGGGTGTTCCCGGACCCGTTGAAGCATCTCATCCCAACGCGAGTCTTCTGGATCATTAAGTTGAGCGGAAATTATTTTTCTCTCAGCTTCTTTTATGCGTCCGAGAAAAAACAGGCATCCTACTTCCAGTGATTGCCGTTCAAAGTCTCTTGGATCAATTCGTTCCAATGTTCCCAGGGCTTCCGTGTATTTTTTCAGATCCATTTGACAAAGGGCTGTTGTCTTCTCAAGAGCGTTCTCATCCCGATGCAAAACAGTCCGTCGGTAACCAGAGTCCGAGGACACAAACGACGGCCAAGATTCTGACTTCTCGCGCAGGACATCCAGCCACCGCAAAGCCTCTTGCGGCCGTCCATCCATTCGCAGAAGATTTCCATAACTCACCATCGCGTCAAAATAATAGGGTTCAAGACGGAACGACTCCCGCACAGCCCGAAGAGCCCCCGGCAAATCCCCCTTCCGAACCAAAACACCTCCAAGTTCCACCCACCAAGGAGCGTGGTGAGGCCGAAGAGATAACGCTTTATGATAATGGACAATAGCCTTCTCTGGATCAGGGGGCCGACGATGATCCAGTTCACTATGGGCTAAATCACGCCACAACTCAGCGCGGTGGGGATTCCAACGAAGAAGTCCCCTTAATTCGGCCACACCATGAGATTCTTCCTTCACACTATTCAAATGAAGCTGGTGAAACGCTCGTTCCCGACGGGCTTCCACCTCTCGCCCGTTCGTTGAATCAAGAAATTGGGAACGATGAGATCCAATGATTTCGTTAAGCGCGAGGGCGAATTCTCCCATTCCGACAAGCAACAAAAGAATGAGGCCCAAATTCCTGAACCCGGTTTTGGGGGACGTTAAAAAAGAACGATCACGAACCCACCGCCCCGGAGGGGCCAACGCAACCAAGAGTCCGAAGAGAGCCCCACAGGCCGGGAGAACGAGTGGTGAATTAACCATAGAAAATGCCGTTGTTGCCGCCCACGCCGCCTTGATCCCTGAAGAAAGACTTCCCTGAGGAAAAGAATTCCACACCCCAACCAGACACAGAAGGGCAAGGACTCCTCCAGGGATACCGGTTTCAACAAATACCTGCAACAGTTCATTATGAGCCCTATCGGTACTCATCTCAAAATGAACGGCATCAGAGTTTTGTGGGATTTCATGAACCCAATAGGCGTTCTCAAACTTCCCCGGTCCCCAACCGAAAAAAGGACGATCGATTAAAGCGGAAAAGGCCGACTTCCAAATATCGATTCTCTTATAACTTCTTGAATCATGGGTTTTTATCCGATTTTCAAATACGGGTTGAGGAAGAATGGTCAATAAGAAGACAAAAACAAATCCCACCACCAGCAAACCTCGACGGCCAAACCGAACCCAGCCAAACACCAACGCCCCAACAAAAAGAGCCAAATAGGAGGACCTAACAGGAAGAAGGAGAACCCCAACAACGGCGGCCACAACAACAATAAGATAAACGCCGCGTCTGACATTTTTTTGAACACCCTCTCCTTTTAAAAAAAAAGGAGATTCGAAATAACGGGCCAAGGCAAGGAAGAACCCAGCGCACAACCAAAAGGATACGTATTGAGGGTTCCCTGGGAAAACCAAAAGAGGGGGAACCACCAAGAACTTCCCCAACAAGAGGAAAATTGTTTGCAATAAAACGACGAAGGCCACTAATCCTTCAAGGAATAATCGGTGAGGTGATTTCCAGGTAAGAAGTCCAACCATCGATAGGATTACGATGCTCCACACTCCAACCACAGCCGTCCAAGATACTGTCAGTGATGAAGAAAAAAAAGCGGCGACGAAGTACCAAACACAAAGGGCCATGGCCCAAGGGGACGCCGGATGACGGAGTATATTTTTAAATCGGAAATGGCGTAAAACGAAGAAGGCTGAAAAAAAAAGGATCGCTTTTGATAAATGATCAGCGAAACCCCACTTCCCCCCGAACCCCAAAACAAGAATGACCACAACCCCAAGAGACGTGATTCCACCGATACCCCTGTCACGTTTAGAGAATGAAATGTTTTTTAGCGGGAAAGAGTTAAGAAAAGACACGTGTCTTTAAATACTACTTGGAGGTCCGAAGGATTCTGAAAATATAATACCCTAGCGAAACAAGAAAAGAGAAGATCCCTGTTCGAACGAGGACGGCCGCCACCGCTAACATTTTGGGTGAGGACAATTCAGGCCGCGGCCCAATTTTCATTCGGAGCACGACCCATCCAACGAGACACATGAGGGCCACGATGGGCGCCGCTCGACCAAACAAAAAGGGAAAGAAGCCCGCCGTCTTAGGCCCACTTCCTTGGGTTTCCACACGCATAAAATAAAGCGCTTGGATTTTCTTAAAAGCCGCCCGGTAACACTCCACTTCTGTCCCGCGCGCAAGGCGTGCGCGGTATTCCTCCATGACCTCCCCGAGCTGATCCGCCTTTACGGCAGCCGTTAATAATCCCTCGTGAGCCCGGCCATCTTTTGGATTGGAATTGACCAAACGCCAATATTCCTCAATGGCGTGTTGGTAGAAAGGGCGGAAAGACATTCGGTCCGCTTTGGAAACGAAAGCCGCGGCAAGCCCATGCTGTAATTGTCTGTTGTCCGGGATTTGCTTAAGGGCAATTTGAAAAATTCTTACAACATCGTCCCACGCTTGTTTCTGACGCGCTATTTCGGCCTGTTTTAGGAAGGCCTCAACCACCGCCATGTTTTCCTCACTACTAGCAGGATCTGTCACGGCGGTTTGACCTATACATCATTAATCTGGAACGACCCGTGCTGTCACGAAGATCAAAATTTCTTTACGCCGTTTGTCCTTAGAGGTACTCCGAAAAAACACACCTAAAACAGGCAGATCCCCCAACAAGGGAACCTTGGTAGCGGTTTCCACCATTTTCTCACTGACCAACCCGCCAATGACCAACGTTTCACCGTCTTTGATCATCACTTCAGTTTCTGCAACGGTCGTATCAATGGTTGGAGGCGAAATTCGCGCGTCCGCCACTTCGCTCACTTCGGGTCTAACTTTTAGGCGAATGCGGTTATCAACGTTAATCGTGGGGGTCACATCGATAATAAACCCAACGGAAAGGAACGTCACTGTTTCCGTGGCGAGTCCCGAACCCGAAATTGTGGTTGTTTTGTAGGGAATCTGAGACCCGATCTGAATTCGAGCCGCTTGGTTATTGGTGGTGATCACCTTAGGATTGGTGAGGGTCTTCGTTTGACCGTCGGATTCAAGGGCGTTCAGCGTGGCCGTTAAAATATCGGAATTGTTGATGAACCCAAACGAAATCCCCGCCTGCTGAGGTCCCGGCAAACTCACACCGGTCCCCCGCGCCCCCGACTTGGACGCTTGCGTTACAAATTCTTCCGGTTCCCCCTCAAGGTTATTCCTCACCCCAAGAAAACCAGGCCCGCCTGTTTCGGCCAATTCAGTCCCCGCCACTTCCGTCCGCTGACCAAGCACCCGAAAGGTCGACCCACTGTTCGCTCGGTTGGCGTACTCCCATTGAACGCCCAATTGAAGCGTTTTGTTTACATCAATGGAGACCACCTTCGTTTCAATTAAAACTTGTGGTGGCTTTCTGTCCAACTCCGAAATCAACCGCTCAGCGGCTGACAACCCCTCCGGGGTATCCGTCACCACCAGTGCGTTGTTCCGTTCGTCCACAGTCACTTTGGCGTTGGGGGAAATCCGAACCGCGGCCAAATGGGATTGAATTTCGGATGCTTTCCCATAATTCAAGATGAATGTTTTGTAGTTCACCACAGAACGGGCCCGATCGGTGTTCAAAGACTCCGGCGTCATAATTCGAAGGATATTGTTCCCAATTTGCTGTGCCACAAGACCCTGAGTCGCTAAAATAGTGCTGAAAACCTCATTAAAAGGAACTTGATCCAAATGGATTGTCACAAACCCGCGAAGATCCGCGGCGTAAATCACATTGACCCCGCTCATTTCCGACAACACCCGAAGAACATCTCGGATTTCCGCTTCTTCAAAATCAATGGTAATCGGATGGGTGGGGAGAGCCGAAAGCAAATCTTTGATTTTCATGCGCCGCTGGCCGCCCACGCGCTCAATGGCGGTGGATTCTACATCGGCCCGTTCTTCTCCGGAAACACCTTCCTCTTCAGCATTCAAAACAGAAACCTGTTCACTAGCCGAAGGCCCCTTCTCAAACGCTAAAACGATTCCATTCCCTTCCCGATAGGTGTGAAAAGGAGTTACCTTCTTCACATCCAACACGACACGCGTGATCATTTCCGGAGTAGACTTAAACTGGGCACTTCGAATTCGGGAAAGGACATCGTCCCCAATCGACGCTTCATAAGGTTTTGAAGCATGAACCGTACGGGTGAGTTCAATCACCACGCGAGATGGTTTCGTGAGCGAAAATACCCGATAGGCAACGGACCGGTCAAGTCCGACGTGAAGCCGATTCTTATCAAATGAAATGCTTTGCAAGGTTGCTGTAGCCCCTGTGGTGACAATCGGCTCATTTCCCTTCCCGTGAGGGGAGTCGAATGTGGCAAGGGCGAAAACCGCGGGTTGCGGAACAACCAATGTTAAAAGGAGAACCCCACGAAGAATCCGCCCCAAGGCGGACCCCAGTGCTCCCTCAAAAAAACCAGATTCGTATGTTTTAGTCATCGGTGTCAAGCCTCCTCGCTCGCCCCAAAAAAATTAACTTCGCTCGTCGATATTCGTCATTCAGTCAAACCACCCAGTCCCCTGCGGAAAAACCTCTTTCTGTATGAAATCCGTAGAAACCCTATTTCTCCTCCGCCTCTTTTTTAAGGTTCAAGATCACTTCTTCGTTCTTCGGGCCCAAAATGACCAGAGACTTTTCTTTTACAATCCCCTGATAGCCTTCGACTTCCTTCCGTTTGGGGTCAAAAACTTTTCCGTTCTTCACCAAATAGGTGACCCCATCGACCGTGCGGAGAACCGCCCATCGGCCCGTGGTCGCCTTCAAAATTCCCTTAAGATCCGCGCCTATTGCATTAAATGGGGGGAGGAGTTCATTCGATGGCAAAGCCTCATATCGCCCCGTATCGGCGCCCACGAGCGGGATAAAAGGGTCACGAAATCGATCCCCCTGGTAGACGTACCCCGGGGCAACCGGTGGGGTCGACACCGCGATGGTCGTTGAGGAAAAAGCCACCACGGGAGGAACAAGATCGTCACCAAAACAATTCCCGGTGGGCCCTCCCCAGACGCCGCCCAGCAGGGCCGCAAGAGAAACGGTTCGAAAAAATGGCATCGGGAAGGACCTCATCCGTTGTACACAAAAGCGACCAGCGTAAATTGACCGCTAACCGTTCTATTTTTTTTGGAATCCAACATGAAATTCAATGTCAGATTCCGCACGCTCAAGATACGTTCCTGCTGCCCCAGTGCCGCCATTAATTTGGAAACAGACAGAACTGTACCGCTGATTTTTAAATTAATGGGGAGCTCAATAAACAGTTGTGACGTTTGCTCCACCTGAGGTTCAAAAACCGAATAATGAACTCCGTTTTGTGTTGCCAACTCGGAAACCAGGCGAATGATGTCTTGAAGGTTCCTGTCACGAGGCAACCGCTTTTCCACAGCAGAAACGAGAACTTTCAGTTCTTCAACGCGTTTGAGAAGTTGATCCCGTTGACTCGCAGTGGCACGCAACCCCTCAATCCGGCTGTTCACGCTGGCCAATTCGGCCTCTTTCGTCTGAATTTCTGCCTTAAGCGGCCTCAAAAACCGTGCCATATAAACGTAGCCAAACATCACCATCGCGACGACAACCATGGCAAGTTGCTTCTGCTGTTCTTGGCTCAATGTCATATTAATTTTCCGTCCGCTGGTATCGAAAGTTTAGCGTAAAAGAATAAATCAATCCCAGCCCTTCCCCCTGCTCTTCCACATTGATGGTCCCCAACCGAACGGCGGAACAGAGCGGAGACGATTGAAGATTCGAAAGCCAATCAGCAATCGCAAAGCTGGAGAGGGACTTTGCATCAACCGTCACCGCCAATGCGTAAGACGGATCGGTGGCCGTCGTCAACGTGTTGATCCATATATCGGATGGAAAGAGCGCCATGAAATCCTCAACGAACTTTGGGTAAGTCAAGGTTCCCCGCAACAATTGTTGAATAACCCCGTAGCGTGAACTCAAAGAATTTTCTTGTTGCTGGTACGCTTTCACCTCCGCATCGATCCGCTCATATTTCTGGAGTTCTGCTTGAGCGCCCACCAATTCTTTGGCCAAAGCCTTGGACCGCATGAACAGGGAGCCGTAGTAAGCTAAAAGCGAGCCCAGAAGGAGAACGCCCAAACCAATGCCCACCACCTTAATTTGTTGTTGGGCCCGAGCGGCGTATATCTCCCGAGGGAGGAGGTTGACCTTAATCATAGGAAAGGGCGGTTAGCCCATATCTCCCTCACGACGAAGCGCCAAACCAACCGCCACAGAGAACAGAGGGCGCATTTCCGGGGAGATGGACTGAGCCCCGTCAATCCGCTGAAACGGATCAAAAATTTCCACAGGAAGGCGAAGCTCTTGAGCCAAGTACGGCACCAAATTCCCCAAACGAGAAGCGCCCCCAGAGACCAGCACACGCGCCACCTGACGATCGGATCCTTGCGAAAAATAAAAGTCGAGAGATCGTTGAATTTCAGCAAGAAGATCTTTCATCACGGGAAGAATCACCGTTGACATCTGAAGGGTTTCCTTGTTGGCGTCGCCCATAGCCCGTTCACGATCTTCGGGCGTCACCAGAATTTGAGCCCTCACTTTCATGGCTTCCGCCTGCTTGCCGTCACATTGAAAATTCCGTTGAAGGGCTTTGGACACCGCGTTCCCCGCAATAAAAACGTCCCGAACCACTTTAGGAACCCCGTTTTCAACAATAACCATAGTCGTAACAAAAGCGCCGACGTGTACAATTAGGCATGTTTCACGCGTGGCTCCAAGTGAAATTTCATAGGCGTTTTGGAGGGCGAAAGCGTCCACATCGATAAGAACAGGAGACAACCCGGCCTGCTGAGCAATTTCCACGCGGGCACTGATGATTTCTTTTTTTGCGGCCACTAAAATCGTTTCCATTTTTTTTTGGGCATCTTCAACCACGTCACCCAAAATCTGGAAATCCAAGTTCACTTCTGGAATGGAAAAGGGGATGTAAGGCTCGGCTTCAATGAGGATCATCTTGGAAAGATCATCCCGTGACATTTTAGGGAATTTAACGAAACGGACAATGACCGAGTTCCCGGAAACCGACACCACCGCACTCTTTGCGAGGGCCCCTTTTTGTTTGTGGACGTAATCCTTGAGTAAACCCACCGCCTGGGCGCGCCGCTCCGGCGCGGGAACATCAGGCCCCGCGTTGGTTAAAGCAAGATGCGCGCATCGGTGTAACTTCCACCGCCCCCCCATCGATTTAAGCTGAACGATCTTTATGGCGGTCGAGCCCAAATCAACGCCAATGGCGTCTTTGGCTTTGAGCCGAAGCTTGTCTAACCGAAAGCCTTTCAGGGTGTCCGCAAGAGTCATTGCACGCCTTTGTTCTGTTGTCAGCAACCGCTCCGATACCCCCTTGAACCGGGGACCCCAATCGGTGACGGATGGGTGTTCTCTTCTTCCTGCCCTATTTATATAGGTTCCCTATGAATTTTGTCAAGGGTTTTTTCATTTACCGAGGATACTTTATCAAAAATAATTCAAAACCCCCAACACCTTAAAAAAAAAGTCGGCCAGACCCAATGGGCCCAAGCCCCCGCCGCGAGGAACGGACCGAAGGGGAGATAGGCCCCCCAATTCATTTTCCCGCGAACTTTTAGGGAGACAAAGAAGAGGGTCCCCAGAATGGACGCCAAGAACCAACTGGTAAATACGCCTGGCCACCCCAGAAAGGTGCCCAGCCCAGCCAAGAGTTTAACGTCCCCGCCCCCCAACGCCTCACGCCGAAAAAAACGGCGTCCGGCCACTGCCAAGAGCCAGGCGCTTCCGAAACCCACCAGACACCCCTTCATTGAGGAAAGAACGCGCGCTGTCCCATCCCCCCCGAGCAAACTGTTCAACGGAGAAACGACAAGCCCGACCCCGATTAATCCCATTGAAAAAAAATCCGGGATGATTTTCCAATCCGAATCAACAAACGAAATCACAACCAAAACGAAAGTGATAAAAACTCCCAGGACAAGGGAAGGACCCGGTGCCGAACGAAAAAACACCAGAGCGATCATTACGGCCATTATAAATTCGATGATGGGGTATCGTTTGGGAATTGGTTTTTGGCAATGAAAACAACGTCCGCCCAGAAGGGCATAACTTACTATGGGGATATTCTGAAACCACAAAATGGCCCCATGACATCGCGGACAACGAGACCGAGGTAAAACCACAGACTTTCCCCGAGGCACACGATAAATACACACATTAGCAAAACTACCGAGGTTGGCCCCGACGACCCCCCAAAAAACTACCCACAAAAAAGTCCCAAGCAAGTAATCGGTCAAAACCCCTCCCGCTATAATCAGCATAGAGGCAGGCCAAGGTGATTTTCCTTGACCCGGCCCCTGCCACACCACCGGACATGCGGGTCCGCATCCGGCGGTTCGGTCAGC